>MTNL01000109.1 GCA_002010365.1 Candidatus Acetothermia bacterium JdFR-50
GATCGCCTGGGACCGGCTGGCGGTGGAGGAGCTCCTGCGCCGGGGAGTGGAGGTGGTCTTCGCCGTACGTTCTGGACCAGCACTGAACGACGCCACCCTCGAGGATGCCCGTCGCGTCGGCCTGGATCGCATCTGCCGGGTCGTCGAGACCGGCGCGGCCCTCCCCGGGATCACCCTGAACACGGCCTCGGAGGAGTTCCGGCGGGAGTTCGAGAGGGTGGACCTCGTCCTCGCCAAGGGGATGGGGAACTTCGAGGGCTTAGTGGGGGAATCGGAGAAGGCCTTCTTCCTCCTCGTCGCTAAGTGCCTCCCCGTGGCCCGAGAGCTCGGCGTTCCCCAGGGGACCGTGGTTCTGCGGCGGGATTCCCCCGCGGGGCAGGCGAGATAGGACGAGGAGGCCGTATACGGTGGCCACTGGTTGCCTCGGCCTACCCCCGGGCGAAGACGATGTTCTCCCCCCTCATCGTGGACCCGGAGGATGATTCCGCGGCCGCCCAAGCCCGTGCCCGACGCCTCAAGCGCCCCGAAGGGGAGGGTGCGTTCAGCCAGTGGAACTCAGCCCCGAATGCGACGGCCAGGCACCCCCGCCTCCGGCGGTGAGGGTTTGCCGCCGGGGCTCTGCCTAAACGCGCAAGGGCCCTTATTACGCCAGGGGCGTGCCCAGGAGGGCCCGACCGCGAGGACGCCAACGGGGAACATCAGATCTTCCCCACCAGGTCCAGGGATGGCTTGAGGGTTTTCTTTCCCGGCTCCCAGGAGGCGGGGCATACCTCGCCAGGGTGTTCGGAGACGTACTTGGTGGCCTGGAGCTTGCGGATGATCTCCTGGGCGGAGCGACCGATGGAGTTGTCGTGCATCTCCATGGCACGCAGGACCCCCTCGGGATCCACGATAAAGGTGGCACGCCAGGAGACTCCTTCCGCGGGGATATAGGTGCCGAAGGCACGGCACGTGGTCCCCGCGGGGTCGGCGGCCATGGGGAAGCGGATCTTTTTGATGGCGGGGGAGGTATCGTGCCAGGCCTTGTGCACGTAGGCGGTGTCGGTGCTCACGGAGATAACTTCGGCCCCGAGCCCCCGAAGCTGGTCGTAGTGGTCGGCGAGCTCCTCGAGCTCGGTGGGGCAGACGAAGGTAAAGTCTGCGGGGTAGAAAGCGATGACGAGCCACTTCCCGCGGAAGTCGGAGAGTTTCACCTCTTTGATCTCCCCCTCGTGGTAGACCTGAAGCGAGAGGTCAGGGATCTGCTCGCCAATGCGCACCATTTGGACCTCCTTGTAATTGAAAATTTTTTGCACAATCATTTTAAGTTGACCTCGGTCTCCTGTCAACGCCGGCTGGGTTCCGTAGGCCACCCCGGACGGGCCTGCTAAAATGCGGGGCGATGGCACGTCTGGTACGGTTCGGGGTGTCGATGGAGGAGGGGCTACTCGCTCGGTTCGACGAGCTCATCCGCCGGCTCGGGTACGCCAACCGCTCCGAGGCCATCCGGGACTTGGTGCGGGAGCGGCTGGTGCGGCAGGAGTGGGAGGATGGAGAGGAGGTGGTGGGGGTCATCGTCCTCCTCTACGACCACCGCAAGCGCGACCTCTCCGACGAATTGGTGGAACTACAGCACCACCACCACGACTTGGTCATTGCCACCATGCATGTACACCTGGACGAGCAGAACTGCCTCGAGGTCCTCGCCGTCCAGGGGCCCGGGCCGGAGGTCCAGCGGCTGGCGGAGTTGCTGCGGAGTCTCAAGGGCGTCAAGCACGGCCAGCTCGCCGCGAGTTCCACCGGGAGGCGGCTCCCCTGAGCCGGGTTGCGCCTTGGTGGCACTTTTTTTAGACTTGTGCTACTAAGGAGGTGCGGGTGCACATCCCGGACGGCTTTTTGGACGCGAAGACGTGGGCCACCCTAGGCGCCGTCTCGGCCGTGGCCGTCGGGGCCGCCATCCGGCGGTCCGGTGCCAAGGCGGATGAGCACACGGTCCCCATGATGGGGGTCGTGGCCGCGTTCATTTTCGCTGCTCAGATGCTCAACTTCCCCGTGGCCGGAGGTACCTCGGGCCATTTCCTGGGCGGGGTGCTGGCGGCCATACTGCTCGGGCCCGCGCGGGGGTTCCTGGTGATGACCACCGTCCTCATCGTTCAGGCCCTCCTCTTCGGCGATGGGGGGATCACCGCGCTGGGGGCCAACGTGTTCAACATGGCCCTGATCGGCTCCGCAGGAGGGTTCCTCATCTACCGCGCCGCACAGCGGTTGTTCGGCCGAAAGCACCTCGCGTTTCCGGCCTTCGTGGCGGGGTGGGCCTCGGTGGTGTTGGCAGCCGTTGCCTGTGCCTTTGAGCTGGCGTTCTCGGGCACGGTGCCCCTCTCGGTGGTCCTCCCGGCGATGGCGGGGATCCACGCCGTGATCGGGCTTGGGGAGGGGGCGATAACCGCGGGGGCGTTGGCCCTGGTGGCACGGATACAGCCCGGGCTCCTGCCCCAGGAGGCGTAGGGATGTCCAAGGCGCGGATCGCGGCGTTGGTGGGCGGGGGGTTATTGGTGGCGGTCGGGCTCGCATTGTTGCTATCCCCCTTCGCCTCCCAGCTCCCCGATGGCTTAGAGTGGGTGGCGGAGGAGCACGGTTTTCTCGCCCGCGGGGAGGACGGGTACTTCCCCCTCGCCCCTTGGCCCGATTACTCCTGGGTCGGTATCGAGAGCCCCATCTGGTCCACCGGCCTGGCGGGCGCGGTGGGAACCCTGGTGGTCTTCGGGCTCACGCTCCTCGTGGGCCTCGGCGTTAGGCGCCTGGAGGCCCGGACGACGCGGTCGTGAACCGCGGGACCTCCCCTCCCGCTCCCGAGGGAATACGGGCTCCGCTTCGGCGGATCGATCCCCGGGCGAGGATTGGCCTTGTCGTGGTGTTCGTGGCCTTCGTCGTCCTTACCCCGCCCCACCCGGCTGCGCGGTTCCTGGTTTACGGGGCCATGGTGAGGGGCTTCGGCGCCCTGGCCGGTATCCCCTGGAGGGCGTTTTTGCGGCGGCTTGGGGTTATCCTCCCCTTCGTGGGGTTGGTGGCGGCATCGGCCGCTTTGGGATGCCTTTTTGGGTGGGAATACCGTCCTCTCCCGGAGCTCATGCTCGTTTTCCTGGTGAGGCCCCTGGTGGCCGTGGCGGCCGTCGCGGCCCTGGTCTCGGGTATGGAGCCCTACGAATTAGCCGCCGGGCTTTCCGGGCTCGGCCTCCCCCGCTCCCTGGTGGCTCTCCTCCTTTTCCTTGTGCGCTATTTCCCCCTGCTACGGCTGCGCATGTCCAGGCTCCGGACGGCGGTGGAAGCTCGGTCCTTCGGGTGGCGGGGGATCCGGGGGCGGCGCCGGCTCCTCCTATCCCTGGGAAACCTGGTGGGGACCATGTTCGTGCGAAGCCTCGACCACGGGGAGCGGGTGTATCTGGCCATGTGCGCCCGGGGCTTTACCGGGGCGTTCGTGCTCCCACGGTACCGGCGCCCCACGTTCCCCGATGTCGCCTTCCTGGCCGCGGGGCTAGGGGCGCTGCTCCTCAATTTCCTGTTCGTGCGATGACCCCGGCGGTGAGGATCTGCGGGCTGCGGTACGTGTACCCCGACGGCACCGAGGCCCTCCGGGGGGTGGACCTAGAGGTGGTCCCCGGGGAGCGGGTGG
>MTNL01000120.1 GCA_002010365.1 Candidatus Acetothermia bacterium JdFR-50
AGCCTCCCATCGACTGGGGGGCTTTTTCTTTTTATGCTCGGGAGATCGCCGCGGCCGCGGATCGGGCCGAGGTGGCGGTGGTGGTAGGCGGGGGGAACATCCTACGTGGGGCCCAGACTCCTCGGCCGTCCACCGGCCACGTGCTGGGTATGTTGGCCACGGTGATAAACGCTCTGGCCCTGCGGGACGCCCTGGAGGACCTGGGCAAGAAAGCGGCCGTCTTCTCGGCGCTCCCAGTCTCGGGGGTAGCGGATGCGGTGGATACCTGGCGTGTCCGGGAGGCCCTGGAAGGGAGAGCGGTGGTCCTCCTCGCGGGGGGGACGGGACTTCCCTTCGTTACCACCGACACCGCGGCGGTGCTTAGGGCCTTGGCGATCGGGGCGGAGCTCGTGCTCAAGGGCTCCAAGGTCGAGGGCGTCTACACCGCCGATCCCACGACGGATCCGGCGGCGGAGCTGATCCCGCGGTTATCCCACGCGGAGTACCTCTCCCGGGGGCTCAAGGTCCTGGATCCGGCTGCGGTGCAGATCGCCGCGGAACATAAGCTCCCCATCGTGGTCTTCCGTGCCGACCGCGAGGGAGCCCTCCTCGCGGCCCTGCGCGGCGAGATCGGTTCCCGCATTGGCTGAGATCTGGGCCGCTCAGGGGCCGCCGAACACCCTGGGCACAAGGAAGTAACCGTCCTCGCGGCGAGGGGCGTTTTTCAGGGCTTCCTCTTGGGTAAGGGATTCCTTGGGCTCGTCCTCCCGGAACACGTTCCGTACTCCCGATAGGGGTTCATAGGGAGGAACGCCCTCGGTGTCGAGCTCCCCGAGCTTCTGGAAGTAGGCGAGGATACGTTCGAGATCTCCTCGCAGGGCCTCCCGTTCCTCCGGGGATAGCTCGAACCCCGCCAGCTCCTCCAGCCGTCGCATGAGCCCTTCCGTGATCTCCATCCTCACACCCCCAACCGATCCAGAGCCTCGCCGAACCTCCGCTCCACTTCCGCCACAAGATACCCCGGCACCCCTTCCCGCGCCAGGCGGAACGCCTCCTCCCGGGCGGACTCCAAAAGGCTGAGATCCCGGATGAGGTCCGCCACCTTAAGGCGCGAGACGAACCCGTGTTGGGCCGTACCCAGAAGATCGCCGGGCCCCCGGATCCGGAGGTCCTCCTCGGCGATGCGGAAGCCATCCTCGATATCCCGGAAGGCTGATAGCCTGCGGCGGGCCTCCTCGGTGGAGGGGTCGGCGATGGCGTAGCAGACGGCGGATTGACCCTGGCGGCCGATGCGCCCCCGCAGCTGGTGCAATTGCGATAACCCGAAACGGTCCGCATGCTCGATCACGAGGAAGGTGGCATCGGGAACGTCCACTCCCACTTCCACCACGGTGGTAGAAATGAGCAGTCGGATCTTCCCCTGCCGGAATTCTTCCATTACCCGGCGCTTCTCCTCGGGGGGAAGCCTTCCGTGCATGAGCCCTACCCCGGCCCAGGGGAACCGCTTCGAGAGCTCCTCATAGGCCACCGTGGCCGCCCGGAGGTCCATCTCCTCCGATTCTTCCACCAAGGGGAAGATCACGTAGCCCTTCTCCCCGGCCCGCAGCAGTCGCTCCACCTCGCCGTAGACCTCTTCCCGCCGGGACTCCGATACCCACACCGTTCGGACGTTCTTCTTCGGGATCGGCATCTCCGTAAGGATAGAAACGGAGAACTCCCCGTAGAGGGTCAGGGCCACAGTGCGGGGGATGGGAGTGGCGGACATGACGAGGATGTTGGTGCCCTTTCCTTTTTTCTTGAGAGCTTCCCGCTGCACCACCCCGAAACGGTGTTGCTCGTCGATCACCGCCAATCCCAGGTCCTTAAACTCCACGCCCTCCTGGAAGAGGGCATGGGTCCCGATGAGCAGGTCCACCTCCCCACTGGAGAGCCCTTCCAGGATCCGCTCCCTCTCCTTTCCCCGTACGCTCCCCAGAAGCCGCTCCACCCGAATAGGGAGCCCTCGCAGAAGTTGGCGGAAGACGAGGAAGTGTTGTTCGGCGAGGATCTCGGTGGGAGCCATAACCGCCGCTTGGGATCCCGCCGAGATCGTCATCACACAGGCCCCCGCCGCCACCACCGTCTTCCCCGAGCCAACGTCCCCCTGCAGCAACCGCATCATGGGATAGGGTGCCCGCAAGTCCCTCTCGATATCCCGAAGCGCCCGTCTTTGGGATTCAGTGAGGCTGAAGGGAAGACCCTCGATGAACCGGCGCACCATCTCCGGGTCGGGCCGTAGGGCCTTCCCGCCCTCATCGTGCCACCTCTTCTTCCGCAGGGCCAGCCCCAACTGCAGGAGGAAGAGCTCCTCGAAGGCCAGAGTCCGCCGGGCCGCCTCGAACGCTTCCGGCCCCTCGGGAAAATGGATCCCAGCGATGGCCTTGCGGCGAGGGAGGAGCTTCTGCCTCTTCCTGACCCCTTCGGGCAACAGATCCTCGATCAGAGGACCGAAGCGGGCCAGGTTCCGCTTGATGATCGCCCGCAACGTCCCCTGGGAGAGGCCTTCAGTGGAGGGATAGATGGGGACCCAGCGGCCGGTGTGAAAATCCTTTCCCGCCAGCTCCCAGATGGGATTCTCTATCTGGCGCTCGCCGAAGCGGATCTGGACCTTGCCGAAGAAGGAGTATTCCTTCCCCTGCTCGATTTCGTCCCAAATCCAGGGTTGGTTGAACCAGATGGCGAAAAGGACGCCCGTTCCGTCGTCCACGGCCACCTTGATGAGCTCCAGCCTGGGACGGACCTTGATCCGGGATTTGGTCCGCACCACCCCCTGGACCGTCACCGCTTCCCCATCCTGTACCTCGATGATGGCCTTTCGCTGGGAACGGTCCTCGAGCCTGCGGGGGAAGGTGGTGAGGAGGTCCTCCACGGTCTCGATCCCCAGCTTGCGCAACAGCTTGGCGACCTTGCTCCCCACCCCGGCGGCCTCCTCTATGGGGACCGCCAGGGAGCGGAACTTCTCGCGTTTGCGGGCATCCAGGGCCTCTTGGAGTTGGGCGAGGGCCTTCTCCCGTTCTTCCGTGCCCATGGAAGCATACCCCCGCACCAAAGCCGCTCCTTCGGGCCAGTGCAGTTCCAGAAAAGCCTCCAGGCCACCGATCACAGCCTGGTCACGGAACCCCTTGCGCCGCTCCAACCCGATAACCTTTTCGATAAGTTCCCAAGGGGGCTCTTTCGTTGTCGGCGTCGACATATCCCACTATAATACCCGGCCCCAAGACCGGGCCCAAAAATGATACGGACTTATCCAGATCCCATTTTGCGGCGACCGACGAAGCGGGCGGAGCCGGGCTCCCCGGAAACCCAGGGGGCCATCGCCGCCCTGCGGGAGGCCTTCGATCCCGAAACCGCGTTGGGGCTAGCGGCGAACCAGATAGGGCATGCGGTGCGCGTGGCCATCGTTCGCTTGGGGGAGGACACCAGGATCCTGCTCAACCCCGAGGTGGTGGAGCGCTCGTCGGAGCTGGAGGTGGACTCGGAAGGTTGCCTTTCCCTCCCCGGGGTGGAAGCTGATGTCCCCAGGCCCAAGGAGGTGGTGGTCCGGGCCCAGGACGAGGAGGGGAAGGAACTGCGGCTCGAGCTCGAGGGGCTGGAAGCACGGNTGCTCCTCCACGAGATCGACCACCTGGAC
>MTNL01000078.1 GCA_002010365.1 Candidatus Acetothermia bacterium JdFR-50
CTCTCGCCCAGCGGGGGGACCGACCTCTACCCCTCCACGGAGGCGGCCGTCGACGCCCTGATAGGGATTGACACACGGATCCGCCACATAATCATCGTCTCCGACGGAAAGACTGTCAGGGAAAAGGACTTCTCGCTCCTTAGCCGGAGGATCGAGGAGGAGGGCCTCGGGGTCACGGCTATCGCCATCGGGCCCGATCCTGACCTAGAGATCCTGGGCCAACTCGCCCGGGCGGGCAAGGGTGATCTGATCCTTGTGCCGGAGCTAGAGACCTTGACCCAGGTCCTGTTGTGGGAGACCGAACGGGCCCTGCGTCCTCGTTTCCTCAGGGGGACATTTTCCGTCCAGCTCGGCCCGTCTCCACTGGCGGTCGAGTTCCCGGTTCCCCCTGCCCTGTCCGGCTATACCCTCACCTTCCCCAAGCCCCTGGCCCACGTGATCCTGAGGAGCGAGGCGGGGGATCCGATTCTGGCGATGTGGCGCTTGGGCCTCGGTTGGATCGGAACCCTGAACGTTGACCTCATAGGCTTATGGAGCCGGAGTTGGCTCGAGTGGAATGGGTTTCCGGATCTCTTCGGCAGGATCCTCAAGCTCGTGTGGCCGGAACGTGGCCCCATGCAGCTTCGATGGACACGGGAGGGGGACACGCTCAAGCTTGTCGCGGAGGTTCGGAAGGGAAGCCGGTGGGTAAACGACCTGGAACTCGTGGGCGAGCTGGTGGGGAATGGAGAAGAAAGAAGGTTCGAATTCCGGCAAACCGCACCAGGCCAATACGAAGCCACCCTGCCTCTCCCTCCCGCCGGCGCCTATTCGGTGGCGGTACACGACGCCCAGGGCCGATATGGGGGGAGCTTCGCCATCCCAATTCCCTATCCTCCCGAATACAAACACCTCGGAGTCGATTGGGAGGCGCTCAAGCGGTTGGCGAAGCTCGGGGACGGGGAGATCCTGAAGGACGAGCTCCTTCCCCCTCCTGCCGATGGGGGGAGAGAATGGTTCCCGCTCCGACGGGTCCTACTGCTTCTCTCGGGCCTAGCTTTCCTTTTCGATCTCGCCTGGCGTAAGCTTTCCCCCTGATCACCGAAACTCGTCGAGCAAGGGAGCGAACTCTCGAGGGGAAGGGAGCGGACGGAGCGCCAAGGGATCCTCCTGGAGCACAGGATGTCGATCCTCGAAAGGTGTCTTCTTCTCGTGGCATAGGACGCCTAGGGGAAGCCGCTTCTCGGATAAAAGGAGCCCCAAAGCCTCAACCCTTCCCTTCGGCTTCCAGTCCATCCCTTCGAGCAGGAAAGTGTTCCCCTTGTACCAAGCGAAGGTGTTGACGCGGTTCCAGGAAGGGCAAGGATGGAGCATGTTCACCAGGGAAAAGCCGCGGTACCGGATGGCGCGGGCGATCGCCTCGGCGGCGTGCTCCCGGTATCCCGAGAAGGCCTAAGCCACTGGCCCACATCCCAGGGCTAAGCCAGGGGTCGCAGGGGCTCGGCGATGACCCCAAAGGTCTGGACCTTTGTCAAGAATCCTAGCTCGGAGGTGGGGGAGCCCTGCCTCCTGGTCAGGCCGGAGACACGGTTGTCGTGCACGATGGGGGTGATGTCGAGGTTGCGACGGGTGTTGTGGACGAGGTGGTTCCCTCCCTTCCCGTAGATATCGCCGTCCCCGGACTCGGCGATCACCACGAGATCCTTATTGACCCTCTTTATCCCGGCCGCGGCGGCCAGGGCCGCCGTGGAGGCCGTCGAAGCCGTTCACCCGCATGTAGTAGACGATCTTCGCCACCTGGCCGATCCCGGTGACGAGGACCACCCGGTGGGGTGGGATGCCTTCCCAGGGCGGCCGCCAGCGCCTCCCGGATCGGGAAGTTGCCGCACCCCGGGCACTAGGCCATGGGGACCTCGGCGAGGTACCACTCGGCGCTCACCGGGAGACCTCCTCTGCGATCCACTCCGGGGTGAAAGGCCGCCCGTCGTATTTCCCGATGATCCGGGAACCCTGAGGCCGGCGACAAACACCCAAACCGTATTTTTTCTCAAAATCATTTTAAATTTTTCGGGAAAGCGGACATCCCAGTATGAAACGGGATTTATCTTATTTTTAAAAGGGAGGCGGACCCCATGGGGTCCGCCTCCGGACTTTTTTGCCGGCCCAAGTGCTCACGGGGAGATGACCCAGCTGGCGAAGTCCTCGGGCTCCGATGCACGAAGACGTCGGCGAAGTTCAGGTGCAACCAAAGGGAATTCGGCGGGAAGTTATCTGGGTCGGGTTCGGCGGAGTGGGCCACGATGTGGAGTTCCCCGTTCGTGGGATCTGTGAACCGGATCTTGTCGGAAAGCATGGGGTTGTAGATTGTTCCCTCGTCCCAGGCCACCTTGTACCCTTCCTCCGGCCCGCGGCGGGCCCGTTCGGTGTACATGAAGCGACCATCGAGGCCCTCGTAGATGAGCTCGCCATTCAGGTAGATGTCCAAGGTCCCCCAGCTAGCCAGCCAGGAACGCGAACTGCCGGGGCATCACCGGCGGCCCCTGGCCGGTATCGCCGTGGATCCAGAGGAACTCGGGGATCCCGCCCTCCATGTGAAGGGGGCCTCCCCGATGAAGCTCCTCATGACGATCCTTATCTCGCTCTCGAGGTAGACGTCCTTCCCCAGACGGATGGGACCGCTTTCGGAGGTGGTGCGCAGGACTGCCACTACCTCGCCCGTGTCGGAGGAGCTCTCGACCTACACTATCGCGGTCCCGATCAAGGGCCGGACGTTCTCCCCGGAGTAGGCGAAGTTATCGCCGTAGCCTCCGATGATGAGGGCGTTCTGAGCCTTCAAGGTCCAGAACCCATCCCTGGGCCCGTCGAAACCGGCCGACAAGAAGATCCCCACCAAGACTGCATCGATCGCCGCCAAATACCAAAGCTTTTTCATCGAAGCCTCCTCGCTCCGTCGTCCCCGGCCGTATGTCCTGCCCATGATCGAGAACGTTTCTAAAAATCACCTTGGATTCGCTCGGTGGAAGGAACATGGAGGGAAGGTGGAGGTTCGGAGGAGAGGGCCATGTCGCGGTCATTCGGCGCGGCGATTGCCCTTTGACCCAAGGTCGATATCCCCGACTTGACACCCGGGGGTCGGGGGCTAAAATAAGCAAAAAAGGATCTTTTTATCCGAGATGTTTCCCCAATCTGTGAAGTACGCGGTCGCAAGCCTGATAGAGCTCGCCCGCCGTAGCGGGCGGGGAAAGTTGGTGAAAATAAAGGACCTCGCCGCTGACCTCGGCATCCCCTACCCGTTCCTCGCCAAGATCTTCCCACAACTCGTGCGGGCCGGGATCGTGGCCTCGGTGCGCGGCCGGGGCGGAGGCGTCCGTTTTGCCAAATCCCCCTCCTCGGTGAGCCTGGCCGACGTCATCCGGGCCATCGAGGGGGACCGGTTCTTCGACGATTGCCTCCTCAACCTCGACCCCTGCCAGGGCCACGAGGACTCCTGCCCCTATGTGAACCTCTGGGATCCGGTCCGCGACCGGGTGCGGGAGTTCATGGAGTCCCTCACCATCGGGGAGCTCGCGGAAAGGAGAACGGAATGAGTGAACTCATCGGAAAGGATCGTAAAGAAACCTTGAAGGAGTTCTTGCGGCGG
>MTNL01000064.1 GCA_002010365.1 Candidatus Acetothermia bacterium JdFR-50
GGGAGCCACTCCCGGCGTCCCTTGGGTTTCACCAGGGGAAGGATGGCTTGTAAGAACTCCCGGGCGTCGCCCACGATGGCGATATCGGGGACGAGGTTCTTTCCGATCTCCGCCGGGTCGATGTCCACGTGGACGATGGTGGCGTTGGGGGCGAAGGCCTTCGGATCCCCGATGACCCGATCGTCGAAACGCATCCCCACCGCTAAAAGCAAGTCGCACGTCTGGATGGCCCGATTGGCCTGGAATGTCCCGTGCATCCCGGCCATCCCGAGCGATAGGGGATGGGTCCCGGGGATGGCCCCGATCCCCAAGAGAGTGGTGGCCACAGGGATCTCCCCCCGCTCGGCGAGCTCCCGGAGCTCCGCGGCCCCACCCGAGATGAGCACCCCGTGTCCCGCTAGGATCAACGGCCGTTCGGCGGCGTTGAGGAGCTGGGCTACCCGCTCCACCAATTCGTGCTGCAGCGGTCGGTGAGGCGTATAGCTGGGAAGCTCGACTTCTTGAGGATAAGAGAATTCCGCCGTGGCCGCCTGTACATCCTTAGCTATATCCACCAGAACCGGGCCGGGCCGGCCGGTTCGGGCGAGATAAAAGGCCTTTTTCAGTACGGAGGCGAGCTCCTCGATCTCGGTAACGAGGAAGTTGTGTTTGGTGATGGGCAGGGTGATACCAGTAATGTCCGTTTCCTGGAACGCATCGGTACCGATAAGCGAGCTCGGTACCTGGCCGGTGATGGCCACCAATGGAATAGAGTCCATGTATGCGTTAGTTATCCCGGTGACGAGATTCGCAGCCCCAGGTCCCGAAGTGGCCAGGCACACCCCCACTTTCCCAGTGGCACGGGCGTAGCCGTCGGCGGCGTGCGCCGCCCCTTGCTCGTGGCGCATGAGGACGAAACGGATGGGGTAGTGGGGCAGTGCGTCGGTAATGTGGATCACCGCCCCACCCGGGATACCGAACACCACTTCCACCCCTTCGGCCAGCAGACATTCCCAGAGGATCTCGGAACCCGTGCGTCTCATTGTTCCTCCTTGAGGACAGCCCCTCGGGATGCGGAGGTGACCCGGGATGCATAGCGGGCGAGGTACCCTGTGGGCACCGCCGGCGGCTGGGGCGGCCGTTCCCGCAGCCTGCGTTCGATCTCTTCCGTGGAAACGTGAAGATCGAGTCTTTTACTGGGAATATCGATCTCGATCTCGTCTCCGTCGTGGATCGCGGCGATGGGGCCACCTTGAGCGGCCTCGGGGGAGATGTGGCCGATGGCCGCGCCCCGGGTCGCCCCGGAAAAGCGGCCGTCGGTCACCAGCGCCACCCGATCGTCCACTCCCATCCCCGAAAGGAGGGCTGTGGGGGTTAGCATCTCCGGCATCCCCGGGGCACCCTTGGGGCCCACGTGGCGGATGACGATCACGTCACCATCCCGGAAATTCCGGGCATCAATGGCCCGGACGGCCTCGGCTTCGGAATCGAAGACCCGGGCCGGACCCCGATGGTGGAGCATTCCCTCCGCCACCGCGCTCCGTTTCACCACCGCCCCCTCCGGAGCCAAGGACCCAAAGAGCACCGCGATCCCCCCGACGGGCGAATGGGGATCCTTCAGAGGCTTTATCACTTCCCGATCCTGGGCCTGGGAGAGGCGTTTCCGCACCGGCCCGGAGACGGTGGGGGAATCGAGGTGGAGGAGCCCTCCTTTGGCCAACTCCCCCATTACCGCCGGGATCCCCCCGGCCCGGTGGAGGTCCTCCATGTGATGGGGTCCGGCGGGGGATAGCTTGCAGAGCTGAGGGGTGGTTTCGGAGAGCACATTTATCTTTGCGAGGGGGAAGGGAACGCTGGCCTCCTCCGCCAACGCCAGTAGGTGTAGCACCGTATTGGTGGATCCCCCCAACGCGAGATCCACGCGGAAGGCGTTCTCAAATGCGGCCACACCGAGTATGTCCCTGGGCCGAGGGCCCCCATCCGCGAGGATCTCCATCACCCGTATCCCCGCCTCCTTGGCCAGGCGCAGCCTCCCCGCCGAGACCGCCGGGGCGGTGCCGTTCCCCGGGAGGGCCAGACCCAGGGCTTCCAGGAGGCAGTTCATGGTGTTGGCGGTAAACATCCCGGCGCAGGAGCCGCAACCGGGACATGCAGCGCCCTCGAGCTCCTCGAGATCATCGGGGGAGATCTCCCCCTTGCCCAAGGCGCCTAAAGCATTGAACACATCGCTCAAGTCCACCTTCAGCCCCCGGAAGTCACCCGCGAGCATGGGCCCCCCGCTGACGAAGACCGTGGGGAGATTCAACCTGGCCGCTGCCAGCAGCATCCCGGGGATCACCTTGTCGCAGTTGGGGACGAAGACCACGGCGTCGAAGGCATGGGCCCGCACCATGGACTCGGCACAATCGGCGATGAGCTCTCGGCTGGGGAGGGAGTACCTCATTCCGGGATGGTTCATGGCGATCCCGTCGCAGATCGCGGGGCAGTGGCACTCAAAGGGAACGCCCCCGGCCATACGTATCCCGTCCTTTACGGCCTGGACGATCTCCTGGAGGTGTTTGTGGCCGGGGATGATATCGTTCTGGGCGCTTATTACGGCCACGAACGGGCGGCGGAGTTCCTCCTTGGTGAGCCCCAACGCGTAAAGGAGGGACCTATGGGGAGCCCTTTCGGTGCCCTTCTTGATCGTCTCACTTCCCATCGCTACCCCTTTCTTCCGGGCCCAGACAATAAAAAAACCGGGCCCTTTGGCCCCGGTTTAGTCCGGATCCAACACCGCTTAAGGTGTTGGATCCGCTAGCTAATAAGGATGACGGAGAGGCTAACGCGAGCCAAACTTCCCGCGATACTCAAACCGAAAAATATCGAAAGCCTCCTCTCCGTCATCGCAATTCCTTATATAGGACATTCTCGTATCGCCGTCAAGGAATCCGGGAGAAATCTCATTGGGATGCTTTTTGTGCCGTGGGGTTGCACGGATATGGGTTTCATGGTGTGATTAAAAGAAGACAAAAGAATCGGTTCACTTTCGAGGGGAGTCCAAGGCCGGATCCTTGCATGGTCCCGGGATACTGCCTTTGGATAAGGAGAGCCGATGCTCGTTCACCGGGAAGAAATTCCCGTGAAGTTGACCACATGGCTCCTGGTGCTTTTCGGGCTTTTGGCATGTAGGTTCGCCTATGTCCTTTTATACCAACTGTTTATCGTCCCGATTGGCGATAGACTGGCTCCGGACTGGTTTTGGGGCCTTATGACGGCGATATATGTGGCGATGTTCTTCGTCCTTCGCAGCTTCAGACGCCTCACCTTAGAGATAACCGAAACCTATATCTCTGTAGGTTTTGGTCCCTTCCGACGCACCATTTCCTGGGAGCGGATAGCCGGAGTTCGCAGGGATGGACGTTCCCCCCTTGCTTACGGAGGCATAGGTTTGCGGGTGGCCAGGCGGCGCGGAGGGCGGATCATGGCCTTCGTGGACTTCCGCAACCCTCGGATCGTGCTGGAGCTCCGGGGCGGAAAACTGCAGGAACTTGTCTTCTCCACCCGTAATCCCGAGAGGGTCCAACGGATAATCGAGGAGCGCCTCGGGAAATTTTCGAGCCGATAGGGTTTGGTTCCCGAACCCTG
>MTNL01000240.1 GCA_002010365.1 Candidatus Acetothermia bacterium JdFR-50
GGCGGCCCGCACCGCCCGCCGGAGTACCCGCCGCAGGACATAACCCTGTTTCTCGTTCCCCGGGAGGACACCGTCGGCGATGAGGAACACCAGTGCCCGGATGTGATCTGCGAGCAGGTTTCTCAAATTCACATAACCCGTCACGCGAAATGCGTCACGCTTCACCAAACTCTCGATCTCCTCGCAGATGGGGCGGAAGAGGTCCGTGTCGAAGTCGGACATCACTCCTTCCAACACCGCGGTGGTGCGCTCGAGGCCCATACCGGTGTCGATGTTCTTGCGCGCCAGCTCTCTTAAGGTTCCATCGGGCTGGGCATCGTACTGCATGAATACCAAGTTCCAGATCTCCGAAAACCGATCACAGTCGCAGGCAGGGCCTTTGCAATCCGGACCGCAGGAGTGTTCCTCACCCCAGTCCCAGAAGATCTCGGTGTCGGGGCCGCAAGGACCCTGTCCCCCTACCGGCCCCCACCAGTTGTGCTCCTTGGAGAGCCTCACGATCTTGTCGGAGGGGATCCCGATCACATCGCGCCAAATGGCGTGGGCTTCATTATCCTCTTCATACACCGAAACCCAAAGCCTTTCCTTCGGCAATGACAGGACCTCGGTGAGGAACTCCCAGGCGTACCTTATCGCTCCTTCTTTGAAGTAGTCCCCGAACGAGAAGTTCCCCAGCATCTCGAAGAAGGTGTGGTGGTATGCGGTAGTACCCACGCGCTCGATGTCGGTGGTACGGAAGCATTTCTGGCACGTGGTGACCCGGGGATATTTAGGGGACACCTTCCCCCAGAATATGTCCTTGAATTGGACCATCCCCGCTGAGGTGAAAAGGAGTGTGGGATCGTCGGGCACAAGGGAGGAAGAAGGGAGGACCTTGTGGCCCTTGCTCTCGAAGAACTCGAGGTATGCCCGCCGGAGCTCTCTGGAATCCATAACCGAAAGGATTTTAGCGGAAGCCCTTCGGTTAAACCACGCGGAGGATCGCGGCCCGAGAGCCCTTTTCCGGTAAACTGTCTTGGGGTTGAAGGGAAACAGTGGCCCCGACGTACAGGGAGGTGGGCGGAATGCGAGGAATATTGGTTCCGGCGTTGCTCGGCGCAGCGATCTGTATCGGGGGGATGGCAGGAGAGGTAACCGTGACCTATCTGGGCCACTCCTGCTTCACCCTGGAGGCCGGGGAGAAGATCGTGATGATCGATCCCTACGCGAGCTACGTTCCCTATCCGGGGCTCCCCAAGCCGGCGGATGTGGTCCTTATCACCCACGGGCATATCGACCATTGTCCCTGGTGTTTCGGGGAGAAGGATCGGGTCCAGGGGAACCCCGTCCTGGTCTGGCCGTTCGACAAGAGCAAGCGAGTCAAGGAGGGGCTATGGAAGATAACCGATTGGCTCACGGGGGTGCGCTTCATCGAGGCCACCCATGTCACCGCGGGCGGCCACGGACAGGGATTGGTGTGCTTGTTCGCCTTCGATTTCGGGGGGATCAGGTTCGCCCACCTGGGGGATCTGGGGCGGCCGTTGACCCCGGAGCAGGTGGAGGCCCTGGGGCCGGTCCAGGTACTCATGATCCCCGTCGGGGGGTTCTTCACCATCGACGCCGCTGAAGCGGTGCAGGTGGTGAAGCAGATCCCCTCGGTGAGGGTGGTGCTCCCCATGCATTACTACGTGGAAGGGTATTGTCCCTGGAAGCAGTTGGCCCCTCTCGGTCGGTTCCTGGAACGCGCCCGCGCCGAGGGCTGGATGGTGCGGGAATTCGACTCCGCCCGGATGACGCTGGTACCCGATGGCCTTCCCGAACGGGTGGAGGTTTGGGTCCTTCCCTTCGCCACCGAATAAGGAAGTCCCCATGGCGGCACGCTCGCAATGGCTCCGGTGGGCCGGTACACTCTCGGCCCGGAGGATGGCGTGACGGCACGATCTCGTCTTCTTCTTTGCGCCGCTGGGGATTCCGCCGGAATCCAGGTCCAAAGGACGTGATGGTGTTGAGGAAAACAGTGTTGAGGAAAACAGTGTTGATGGTGGTGTTGGCGGCTGTGGTCGCGGTGGTGGGGTACGCGGGGCAAGGTGATTACTTCCTCACCGGCAATTTCGCGGACGTGAAGGGCGTGGTGGAGACCGGCAAGGGGGAACAGCCGGCCCCCTTTTTTCGGAGCGGTGGGGTTCCGGGTGGTTCCCACGGCGAAGAGCGCTTCTCTCTTCCTCATGGAGTTCAACCTGGTGTCCAAGGGGGTTTACACCGCTAAGGGTAGAACGGGAGTACTGGGGTTGAGGCTCAAAGGGGAGGAGGCGCGGCTTTCTTACGACCCCAGAACTGGGCAGGCCTCGGGGAAGTTCTCCCTGGTCTTGCACTACGAGCTCCTGGACAAGGTCAAGGGGTTCAGGAGAGGGCGCACAAAAGGGGAAGCGGATGAATTCGTTCCCTACACGGAGACGATGGTGGGGAAATTATCGGTGCGCTTCCCCGAAGGCATGCGGCCCGCTTCCAAAGGGCGAGTCGTCGTGGAACCCGCGATCCTGGAGGCGGAGCTTTCTTCTTCGGTCCTCGGTGCGGTAAGGAGGATCCGGGTTGTCATACGCTTTCGTTTGGATTGGGCCAGGTTCCTCGCCCCCGCTGAGTTCCTGCGGATCCAACCGGTGTTCATCGGGCGGAATTCCTCCGATCCGAATGCCACTGGGAAGGCGTTCCCCGAGCTCATGAAGCGGGCGGTGGAGCTTTGGGGACGCTGCGGGAGCGGGCGATGCCTCGGCTTCGTCATCAACCGCCCTATCTACCTCAACGCGCCCGCGTACAAGGTCCTCGAGACCGAGGCCGAGGCCGCTTCCCTTCGGGCCGAGGTGGACGTGGCCGACGCGGTGGAGGTCTTCGTGGTGGAACGGATGGATTTCGCCTGTGCGTGGGGCGGTGGGGCCTGCTTCTCTTCGGGCACCGCTGCGGCGAAGGTGGTCACGTGTGATCAGCAGCTGAATATACCGGCCCCCTGTCCTTGCCCGGGCTATTGCCCCGCCACGTGCCCGCCATGTCCCCCGTGCCAGACAGGGGATGTGAACTACTACCATCTCGCCCACGAACTCGGCCATGCTCTGAACCTGGCCCATCCCGGAGCTCCCCATGGGGGCCTCGTGGAGGGGACGCCGGGATCCAACATGGAGCCGAGCGGCTTTTGTTGCGATAACCCTGATGTCCAGAGCGCCCGCAACTGTCGTTCCGCTTCCAATCCGCTCCTGTACTGGGGGCGTGCTATCTGCAGGGGTGCCCCGGACATCGACGACTGAGGACGCTCACGTAACGGAAAAAACCCGGGACAGGCCGGCATCGCCGGTCTTTCCCCACCATCACGAGGGAAGGATCCGAGCGAAACGACGTCGCCCCACCCGCAGCACCACTGGCTCCCGCAACGGGATCCGGGCGTCCCGGGAGGTCACCTTCTCTCCGTCTATCCACACCCCGCCCTGCTCCACCAGCCGCCTGGCCTCGGAGCGCGAGGAGACCAAGCCCGAGATCGAGAGGAGATCGATGATCCACACCATCCCCGCCTCGTCCAGGAGCTCCGCCGGGACCCGG
>MTNL01000212.1 GCA_002010365.1 Candidatus Acetothermia bacterium JdFR-50
CGGCCTCTCCCTTCGTCCCCCCATGCCACACCGGTCCCACCGTGTGGATCACCCACTTGGCGGGGAGGTTCCCCCCGGTGGTGATCACCGCCTCCCCCGTTTTGAGGCGCCCCCGTTCCCGCCGGATCCGCGCCGCCTCCTCGGTCACCGCGGTGCCGCCGCGGCGGTGGATCGCCCCTGAAACCCCACCCCCGGGGGTGAGGTCCGGGTTAGCGGAGTTCACGATGGCCTCCACCTCCTCCAATGTGATGTCCCCCTTCTTCAACACCAGCTTGCCGCCTCCCACCTTCACCTCGTATTGCATCTTCCCTCCTTTCCTTTGCGTCTAACCGGAAAAATACGCTACCCTAAAGGGCCATGCGAGTCGGATACGTGCAGTTCGCGCCGCGATTCGGCAAGGTCAAGGGAAACACTGCCCGTGCCATTTCCCTCATGGAAGGGCCCAAAGCCGATCTCTGGGTACTCCCCGAACTTTTCTCCACCGGATACCTCTTCACCTCTCGGGACGAAGTGGCCGAGCTCGCGGAGCCGATACCGGAGGGACCCACTACCCGGGCACTGATCGACTTCGCGCGGAGGACCGGGGCGTTCGTGGTGGCGGGGATAGCGGAACGCGCGGGCGACAGGATCTATAACGGCGCTGTGGTGGTGGGGCCGGAAGGATTCATCGGCCGCTATCGCAAGATCCACCTCTTCGGAAAGGAAAAGCTCTGGTTCGACCCGGGGGACCTCCCGCTTGAGCCCGTGGATCTCGGGGGGGTCCGGATAGGGGTGATGATATGCTTCGACCACTTCTTCCCGGAGTCTGCCCGAACGCTGGCCCTGCGCGGCGCCCAGATCATCTGCCATCCCGCGAACCTAGTCCTTCCCGGGATAGGGCAGCTTTCGATGCGGATGCGAGCCATGGAGAACAGGGTCTTCACAGTGACGGCCAACCGGATCGGGAGCGAGGCCCGTGGGGGCGATGAGCTCCGGTTCACCGGGGAGTCCCAGATCGTGGGGCCCGACGGGGCGGTGCTTTCGCGGGCGGGCCCGGACACCGAGGAGGTGGGCGTTGTGGAAATCGCTCCCGAGCGGGCGTGGGACAAGAGGATCACCCGATATAACGACCTATTCGCCGACCGCCGCCCGGAGTTCTATAGCCTTTGATCCCGGGAGGGGGCGATGATCGCCCTGATCTCACTGTTTGTTGTGGTGGTCCTCTCCCTCATCATCACCCGAGTAGCCACCGTGGCCCTTACCCTCACCGGCCTCTCCCGGGAAGTGGCCCGGTTCCAAGCCCGCTCCGCTTTCTCAGGGGTGGGCTTCACCACCTCGGAGTCGGAACTGGTGGTTTCCCACCCGGTGCGGCGTCGGATCGTGCTCCTACTCATGCTTCTTGGAAACGCAGGGTTCGTCTCGGCCATCGCCTCGCTGATCCTCTCCTTCCTCTCGGCCGCGGGCCCTCGGGAGGTCGCGTTGCGACTCGTGATCCTGCTGCTCGGCCTAGGAAGCCTTTGGGCCCTCGCGCGCAGCCGGCTGGTGGACCGGTATATGGGGCACGTGATCGGGTGGGCGTTGCGGCGCTGGACGCATCTAGAGGTACGCGACTACGCGGATCTTTTGGACTTACACGGCGATTATCGGGTGGTGGAACGGGTGGTAGAACCGGGGGATTGGCTGGCGGGGAGGACTTTGGCGGACCTCAAGCTGCGGGAGGAAGGGGTCTTGGTCCTCGGCATCAGGCGCCGGGACGGCACCTACGTAGGCGCTCCCCGGGGTTGGACCGAGATCCGCCCCGGAGACACCCTGATCATCTACGGGCGTGCCGCGCTCCTGGACGAGCTGTGTCGCCGCCGTGCCGGTCCCGAGGGGGACCAAGCCCATCTCAGGGCCGTGGCGGAACAGGAGAAAATCCTCGAGCGGGAACGCCTGGGGGATTCCCTCAGTCGGTGACCTCTTCGAGCTGGAGATATAGCCGCTTGGCCGCCGCTTGCTCCGCTTCCTTGAGGTTCCTCCCCCTTCCCAGCACCCGCTTTCCCCCCAAGGAGACCTCCACAGTGAAGACCTTCTCGTGATCGGGACCTTCCTCCTCCAACAACCGGTAGCGGGGAAGTCCCCCGAAGCGCCGTTGAGCGAGCTCCTGAAGGAGGCTTTTGTAATCCTCCGAACGCCGGGTGGCCGCCTCCGCGATCCTCTCCCCGTAAAGTCTCTCCACAAATCCCCTGGAGAACTCGTATCCCTTGTACAAAAAGATCACCCCCAGGACGGCCTCAAGGGCCGCGGCGAGGACCGAGGGCCGATCCCGAACCCCGAGCTCCTCAGCACCTGGGGAGAGAAACAGATAGTCGCCCAGGTTCAGTTCCCGGGCGATCTCCGCCAACACGGGCCGGGAGACGAGCACCGCCCGCAGTTTGGTGAGTTCCCCTTCGTCTCGATCGGGAAACCGGTGGAAGAGAATATCGGCAACGGTAAGATCAAGGACCGCATCCCCCAGAAACTCAAGCCGTTCGTTGCTCTCCACCCCTCTCTCGTTGGCGTAAGAGGCGTGGTACAGCGCCGGCGCAAGCTCCTCCGGGGATAGATCGAGGCCAAGGGTCGAAATCAAACGGGAGAGGTCTTGCGGTTCCATGTGGCTAGGGCGGGAGGATTCGAACCTCCACAACGGGATCCAAAGTCCCGCGGCCTACCGTTAGCCGACGCCCTAGCGGAACAATAAATCTTAGTGGGGAAAGGATAGGAAGGCAAGAAGTGGGCAGACAGAAGGACGGTTTGAAACCGAGGCGCCCAAATGGTATTGTAGCACAAAATCAAAAATCGTGTTATTCAAAGGAGGGAACGATGAGAAAAGCTCTCCTTATCGGGCTACTGCTGGGAGCTATCGCGGCCCTGATGGCGACAGCTGCCCAGGTGAGGGTGGTGGCCACAAGCGCCGTGCTGGGCGATCTCGCGGTTCGGGTGGGGACCGAAGAGGTAAACGTAACCGTGATCATCCCCCCTGGATTTTGCCCGGCCCATTACGACCTGAAGCCCAGCGATCTTCTGGCCACGGCCGGGGCGGACCTCGTGCTCTACCACGGGTTTGAGCCCTGGATCGAGACATTACTTGCCCGGGTGAACCCAAAAGCCAAGACCTTGAACCTCAAAGGCCCGTGGAACACACCCGAGGCGCTGATCGCCAAGGCTGAGGCCATCGCGGAGGCCTTGGCCGAGCTCCGACCAGGGGCCGCCCAGAAGTTCACGGACAGTGTCCGGTCATTCTCGGAAGAAGTACGGACACAAGCCGGCCAACTCCTACAGAGGGCCCAAGAGCTTAGACTTTCGGAAATTAAGGCCATCGTGATGCAATGGCAAGCGGGCTTCGCCGAGTGGCTTGGGTTACAGGTGATCGCCACCTATCCTCCCGAGGAGCGCCTCTCCCTCAGGGACCTGGCTGAGCTCGTGGCTGAGGGAAAGGAAGTTGGTGTGGACCTGGTGATCGATAACCTCCAATCCGGCGTTTCCTTCGGGGCCAAACTCGCCCACGCCCTGGGAGCGATGCACGTGGTGCTAACCAACTTTCCTGGTGCCCTTCCGGGA
>MTNL01000205.1 GCA_002010365.1 Candidatus Acetothermia bacterium JdFR-50
GCCATTGCCCTCGAAAACGCGTTGCAGTTCGAAAGGGAGCGGAAAATGTTGGAACAACTCAAGCTCATAAACGAGGTAGCCCTTCGGACGGTGGCCCTGCAGACCCCGGAGGCGCTTTACCGCGAGGTGGTGGAACTCATCGCCCAACGCTTCGGCTACCATTCCGTCGGGCTGTTCACCGTGGAAGGCGACGAGGTGGTCCTTCGGGCTTTGGCGGGGGACTTGGTGGGCCTCGTTCGCCCCGGGTACCGCCAGCCCAAAGAGATCGGGATCTTGGGCCATGTGATCCGCACCAAGCGGCCCTACGTGGCACCGGACGTGGCCCGCGACCCTCATTACGTGCAGGGGTACAAAGCCCAAAGCCGTATACGTTCTGAGCTTTGTGTCCCGATAAAACGCGCGGATCAAGTGATCGGGGCACTGGACATCCAAAGCCGTGAGCCCGACGCATTTGGGGAAGCAGATGTGGAGGCAGCCGAGGCCGTCGCCCGTTGGATCGCCGTGGTCCTGGAAAACGCCAAGCTCTATTACCAACTGAGGCGGGCTCTGGAGAGCACAGCCGCCACCTTGGCGGAGGTGGTGGAGATCAGGGACCCCTACACCGCGGGCCATCAGCGCCGTGTCGCCGCCCTCGCCGTGGCCCTGGCCCAGGAATTGGGGTTGCCGCCGGAGAGAGTGGAAGCGGTGCGGCTGGCAGCGCTTCTCCACGACATCGGGAAGATAGCCGTTCCCGCGGAGGTCCTTAATAAACCCGGGAAGTTGGTGGAACTGGAAATGCGTTTTGTACGGAAGCATCCGTGGGCGGCCTACAAAGTTCTGAAGGAGATCCCGTTCCCTTACCCCGTAGCCGAAATCGTGTTACAGCACCACGAGCGGCTGGACGGCTCCGGTTATCCCAAGGGGCTGAAAGGAGAAGAGATCGGGTTGGAGGCACGGATTCTGGCCGTGGCCGATGTGGTCGAAGCCATGCTTTCCCATCGGCCCTACCGGCCACCATACTCCCTGGAGCAGGTTTTGCAAAAGATAGAAAGAGAGAAGGGTCTCCGATTTGATCTCAAGGTGGTGGAGGCCTGTGTACGGCTGCTGAGGGAGAAGGGGTTCACGTTGCCCCATCCCCCCACTTCACCGTAGTTGGGCTTTTCCCGCGGGGCGGTAGGGTCGGTATCCCTGGGCCCTCCCGCCCCGGGAAGGCGGGGATCAACCCACCCCGATCCGCTTTTGAGACTCCCAAAGACCGTGGATGTTACAGAAAGAAACGGCGTAAAGCGTGCCGGACTTTTCTGTCCGCATAGAAAATGTACCTACCGGATCCGCGTAAATCGTGCTGGTGTTGGGGCCTACTGTGGATGCTCCATGGGCAGCGAACTCGAACCGCGCTACTTGGTATGGAAACTTCTCCCCCTCCGGATGGAAGTAGATCGAGATCCAGGCGATGTGATGTTCAGTGGTGTTGGGATGGGGGGCTTCCTTGCCCACGGAAACGGTGACTTGGAAACCCTCTCCAGGTTTCACCTGTTCCGGGGCCTCGATCACCGGAACGTGCTTTTCCGCCTTCCAATCCGCCGTCTGCACCAGCTCGCCGATCTTCGTCATCTTCCCTCCTTCCCCAATGCTGGGCACCGGGATTCACGTCTTCCACTCAAAAGTCCTTGAACTTATCGCGGGGGGCACCGCACACCGGACAGTACTCCGGAGCCTCTCCCTCCGCGGTGTAGCCGCAGATGGGGCAGATGTAAACCGTGCCTAACTCGAGATCCTCCCCCCGTGCCGCGGCCTCCTTGGCCTTCCGGTACATCTCGGCGTGGATCTTCTCCGCCTCCAGGGCGTAGTGGATGGAGCGTGTGGCGCCCTTCTCTTCCTGGAGGTCCGCCACGGCGTTGTAAGCGGGATACATCTCCTCCACCTCGAAGGTCTCCCCGGCTATGGCCTCGGCAAGGTTCCCTGGGGTGTCCGCGATTCCTCTTAACTCCCGCAGATGGTTGGCCGCGTGGACCTGCTCGGCGTAGGCAATGGCGCGAAAGAGGCGGGCGATGTTCACCTTCCCCTCCTTTTCGGCCACCTCGGCGAAGATGAGGTAGCGCATGTGGGCCTGGGATTCCCCGGCGAACGCCGCCCTGAGGTTATCCTCTGTCATCTTCCGCATTCCCCTTACACCTCCTTCCGCAGGATCCCCACCACGGGGAACTTCTCCAATAGCTCCGGGCCGTGGGGCGCCAGGGCGAAGGCCCCGGTCAGTCCTCGCCCGCCCTGTGCATGGCTTGGTGGCGGCCGCCGCGCCAGAGAAAGCTCCCTGTGACGTCGTAGACCTTCCCCCCGTGGGCGTTGTAAGGGGGGCGGCCGGCCCGACCCGTCGAACCGCGCGAGTACTTGCAGCGTGAACTCCCTCATCTCCCTACTTCAGGAACTTGGACACGAAGGGGGAAGTTTCGCCCCGACGCATGAAGTGGCCGGATGGCCCTTCCCCCAAGAACTCCGAGAACCATGACTCGTGTTCGATCTCCTCATTGAGGATCGCCAAGGCGAGGTCGTAGGTGCGGTGATCTTTTCCGGCGGTCATGTTGCAGATCCGTGTGTAGCCCCGGACAGCGCAGCGTTCGGCCGAGACCAACACCTCGAGGATCGCCTTTACATCTGTAGGATCGGGGGGAAGCTTCGCGGGGGGACAGGCGGAGAGGTTATGGAATTCCACCATGTCCTCGGGGAGTTTCCCCCTGAGCTCGTAGATCCTGGGGACCAGGGCCTCGAAGTGGTTCCGATCCTCGATGCGGGCTACCTCCGCGATCTCCTTCAGGGATTCCCCTTGTAGGCCGATGAGATTCGCCCGCAGGATGGTGTAATAGTAATAGGTGGTGAGTTCCGCCGCGGCGTTCTTCACCAGGAGCTCCAAGAGCGCTTCCACATCCACGCCGGCCCGTTCCACCATCTCCCTAGCGACCTTCGTCATTTTGACTCCCTTCCCTCCCTCGGCATGAGGGACAGAGCCCCTCCCAGGTGATCTCATGGAAGCTCACCACGAACCCGGGTCCCACAACCACCTGGTCCAACTCATCCTTGTATGGGACCGCCACGTCGAAGACGTGGCCACAACGGGTGCAACGGAAGTGGTAATGGGGCGAGGTATCGGGATCGAAGCGATCCGGCCCTTCCCCGTGGAGTTCCCGTACGAGGCCCTGGCGGGCCAAGGCTCGGAGGGTGCGGTAGACAGTGGCCAAGCTCACGGTTGTTCCTTTGGCACGGAGGTCATGGTAAACCTGTTCGGCGGTGGGATGATCCTTGCGGCCTCGAAGAGCATCGAGGATGAGCTTTCTCTGTCGGGTCCACCTCAAGCTGTTCATGATAAGCATTTGCATTATAACCGCTTGGGGTATCCCGTCAAGGCGGGGTTGCCCGAGCGAGCGCCGCTGCATATAATCGTTTACGGTAATCGTTTAACATGGCCACGATCAAGGATGTAGCCAGGTTGGCAGGTGTCTCCGTGGCGACGGTCTCCCACGTCATCAACGGGACGCGTCCCGTCGCCCCCGAGACGGCGGCCAAGGTGTGGCGAGCCATAAAGGA
>MTNL01000113.1 GCA_002010365.1 Candidatus Acetothermia bacterium JdFR-50
TTCTCCGCCAGTTCCCGTGCCCTTTCGGCCGAGCCAGCATCACCGATGATGAGTCCGCAAATCTTCCTACCACCCATCGCTTTCCCCTCTTTTCTATAGGGCCACGCTAGCCCCGCCGACCGCGGGTCAGCCCGGCAGTCGAGAGAAATGACCGTGGATGATCCGTCATTTCCCGCCTTTTTTGAGGAAGATCAGCGTGACCCTGCTCACGGGCACTCCCCCTCGATCTCCTCCCGCAGCGAAACGCTATAGGCCACCTCCGGTGAAAGAAGATGTACCTGCGTGTCATAGAACCTCATCCGCCCACTCCGGAGGCTGGTTCTTCCGGATCCAATCCATGATCCACCGAAACCGCTCAGGGCTGAAAGGCTCGGGGATGCGGTTCTCCACCTCCGCGAAGCGGGGATCCTCAGTCCAGAAGAGGGCGGCCATCCCGTCGGCGTCCGTCGCCCGAAGGCCCGCTCATACGCCGCGATGAGACCCAAGATCTTCTGCACATCGACCTCGCTCACCCCATCTCATTTCCCTTGATGGTCGCGGCCAGCCGCTCTCCCGCCCGGAAGGCCCGCGCGAGGAGTTCCGGCCTCTTTCGCACATCACCGATGTCGGAGAGCCGCTGAGCCAGTACCTCGTCCACCGTGTTCGCGCCCAGGTCCCTGAGGCACGCCTCCATCACCCGCGCGCAATGGCGTAACTCAGCCAGCGGGGAAAGATCGCATATCGCCACCACGACCCCGAACCGACCCCGGTGCCGACGGCCGAACCGCACCTCCCCGGTGGGGGCCCGCGCCATCTCCACCTGGGAGCAATCCACCCGGTCCACGAAGGCCTTCATCTGCGCGGTCACTGTGCCCACGTACATGGGGGAGCCGAGGACGATCCCCGCGGAATTGAGGGCCTTTTCCAGAACCGCGTGGAAGTCGTCTTCGACCATGCACCGCCCGGAATCGGCGCAGGAATAACACGCCCGGCACGGCGCGATCTCCAGCTCCCCGAGGAGGACCTTCTCCGTCTCGATCCCGTGGGCCCTGGCGCCGGCCAGCACCTGTCCCACCAGGACGTCCGTGTTCCCACCCCGACGCGGGCTCCCCACGATCCCCAAAACCTTCACCGGAGTCCCCCCGCTCCCTCAGGCGGCGCAGGCGGAGAAGTACTTCCTCCACTCGATCTGGGTGAGTTGGAGGGTGTTCCCGTCGGGATCGCGGAACAGGGCGATCCTGCCGCCCCACGGGGTGTCCTCCGGGCCCTTGGCGAACCGCACCCCCCTGGCCGCGAGCTCCCGACAGGCCCGATCCACGTCGTCCACAAGGAAGTTCACTACCGGTTCCCCTTTGCGGGGTGGCTCGAGCTCACCCCAGGTCTTGATCCCGAGCTCCACCCCGCCCACGTCGAACCCGGCGTAGTCGGAGAACTGGTACTTGAGGGGCAAGCCCAGGATATCCCGGTAAAAGGCCACCGCCCGTGAAAGGTCCGCCACCGTCAATGTCACATCCCAAACCCTTCTTATCGTCATCCTTTCCCCTCCTTCGGAGGAATTATAAGGTCTTTTTGCTGAAACAAATTACTTATGAAAAACACGCGGGTGCCCCAAAGCTAGGCTTTCCCTTGTATATCCTCGATCCCAGGGTCACGCTTTGCACGTTCGCTCGTTTTGGGAGAGAGGGTCGAGGGCCTTTGAGGGCTCCGCGTGTAGGGGATCGCGATAGCGGTTTATTTCCGCCTAACGATACGTCCCCTTGTACTCCAAAATTTTAAAAGTTTGAAATCTTTGGTAGCAGACGGTACAATGAAAGTGATGGACATTTATACCGTGCAGGACCTAGCCAAGACCCTGGCCGCCGTGGCCTCCGAGGAGAGACTCCGAATCCTGGGCCTTCTCCTCAAAAACCCGCGGCTGGGGTGCGGAGACCTGGCGGACTATCTGGGTCTATCCCAGCCCGCCGTCTCCTACCATCTGCGTGTTCTGGAGTCCGCCGAGCTCATCGCTAAAGCCCGGGAAGGCCGGCGGCGGTGCATCTCCCTTACCCCAAAGCTCAGCACCATCCTGCATGAGGGGGTAATACGCTGGCTGCACGAAGAGGAGGTGAGCTGACGTGGAGGAGCGCGAGGTCATCGTATATACCACGCCCAGCTGCCCGTGGTGCTCCGCGGTGAAACAGTACCTGGAGGAACGCGGCATCTCCTACACCGAGATCGACGTCTCCCAGGATCAGGCCGCGGCCATGGAGATGGTCCGCAAATCCGGCCAGATGGGTGTGCCCGTGGTGGAGATCGATGGCGAGATCGTCATCGGTTTCGATAAGGAAAGGCTCGATTACCTTTTGGGCCTGCATTGAAAGGGCCGCTGCAAAAGCGGCAGAAGGAGAACTAGGTGTCATACATTACAGGTGAGGATTTGGAGTACATCCGAGGGGAGTTCCGGAAACTTCCACGGAGGGTGACGGTGAAGCTGTTCCTGGGAGAGGGTTCGCCCACGGGGGAACTTCTCGAGGAACTGATGGAGGAAGTGGCTGCTATTGAGCCGGAGAAGGTTTCCCTGGAGATCTCCGGGGATCCCGACGCCGAGCGGTTCGGGATCGATAAGACTCCGGCCATCGTCCTTCAGGGAAATGACGATGATTACGGGATACGTTTCTTCGGGATCCCCTCCGGATACGAATTCGCCTCGTTCCTGGAGGCGATAAAGGACGTGGCCGCGGGCGAGATGGAGCTCGAGGAAGAGATCTCGGGGAAGATCGCGGGGGTCCAAGCACCGGTACACATCCAGGTCTTCGTAACCCCCACCTGTCCCTATTGTCCCTATGCCGTGCGTACCGCGCACCGCTTCGCCATGGCCTCTCCGTACATCCGGGCGGATATGGTGATGGCCCCTGATTTCCCGGAGCTCGCGGAGCGTTACGAGGTGATGGCCGTTCCCACCGTGGTGATAAACGACTCGGTCCGGTTCGAAGGCGCGATACCGGAGGAGGAGTTCGCCGATAAGGTCTTGGAGGCCGTTCGAAGCTGAGGGTCTCTTCCTGACGCTTTTTCGACCGAAAGGCCGCGGGTGGAACCGCGGCCTTTAATTGTCACGGCGCACGTCCGTTCCCCGTCCCACAATGGCCCCTTCGAGCGCTACCCCGGAAAGGTGCACCCCGCCGTCCACCACACATCCCTCTAAGTCACAGTTTTCGACCACCGCATCATCCAGGATCACCGACCCCCGGATCGCGGAATCTCGCACCGTCGCGGCGGGAGAGATCCAGCTTTCGCCCCCGCCAAAGTGGAGGTTGGCGCGGATGTAGACCTCCCGGGAGCCGATATCAAACCAGGGACCGTCGAACACGTATGCCTCGACCTCTTCACGGGAAAGTAGCCACTGGAGGAAGTACCCCGGGGCGTCCTTGCCTTTCTCGGCAGCTTGCAGGAATTCCCGGAAAAGGCGCAGGACCCGGCGCGGGAAGAGGTAGCACGCCGCACTCACAAGATCCGAGGGGGGATCGGGGGGCTTCTCCGCGAACCCCACCACCCGGTTCCCCGCTACCTCCGCTACCCCGTAGCGGCGGG
>MTNL01000016.1 GCA_002010365.1 Candidatus Acetothermia bacterium JdFR-50
CGCGGCGCAACCTATATATATGACATCGCCCCCACAGGTGTCAAGGTCTATCCCTTGATACACACCAGGGGCCGCACCCGGGCTACCTTGGCGTTCAGCCGTGCCCCCACCGCGGCCTCCACCACGAGATCCACGTCCTTGTACGCCAGCGGGGCTTCCTCCGCGGCGCCGGCGTAGGAGTGAGCACGGACGATGATCCCCTTGCCGCGAAGATCCTGGATGATCTTCTCCCCGCGCCACTTCCTTTTCGCCTGGGCCCGGGACATGGCCCGGCCCGCGCCGTGGACCCCGGAGCCGAACACCTTCTGCATCCCGATTTCCGTACCCCGCAGGATGTAGGAGGAGGTCCCCATGGTCCCGCCCACGAAGATGGGATGCCCCACCTCCCGATACTTCTGGGGGTTCTCGGGCCGGCCGGGGCCGAAGGCGCGGGTGGAGCCCTTGCGGTGGATCAGGACTTCCTTCTCCTCCCCGTTCACCTTATGGCGCTCGAACTTCACGTTGTTGTGCCCCACGTCGTAGAGGGTCCGGATATCGGAGGGCTTCAGGCCGAAGAGGGGACAAAGCACCTCCCGCACCAGGTGCGCCAGGACCTGGCGGTTGGCGAAGGCGCAGTTTATCCCCGCGAACACCGCCGAAAGATATCGCTGTCCCTCCGGGGACTTTATGGGTGCACACACCAGCTCCCGCTCCCGGATGGAGATCCCGTACTTGCGGGAGGCCTTCTCCAGGTCCTTCAGGTAGTCCTGGCCGATCTGGTGTCCCAGGGCCCGGGAGCCGCAGTGGATGGCCACGAGCACCTGGTCCACTTCGATCTCGTAGGCGGCCGCGGCCTTCTCATCGTAGATTTCCTCGACGTACTGGACCTCGAGGTAGTGGTTGCCGGAACCCAAGGTGCCCACCTGCTTGAACTGACGCTGTTTGGCTTTGTGGGATACCGCCGTGGGGTCGGCCCCCTCCATGCGGCCCCCCTCCTCGGTGTACTCCAGGTCCTCCGGGAGCCCGTATCCCCGCTCCAGGACGAAGTAAGCTCCCTTCCTCAGGACCTCGTCGATCCCCTGCTCCGTGAGACGGAGCTCCCCCTCGGAGCCGAGCCCCGCGGGGATGTGGTGGAAGAGCTTGTCGGCCACCTCCTCCTTCCGGGCCTCGATGTCGTCCCGGTGGAGCGGGGTCACCAACACCCGCACCCCGCAGTTTATGTCGAACCCCACGCCCCCCATGGCCACGACCCCCTCCTCGGGATCGAACGCCCCCACGCCCCCGATGGGGAAGCCGTACCCCGGGTGCACGTCCGGCATGGCGATGGCCGCCTTGATGATCCCCGGGAGGGAGGCCACGTTCCGCACCTGTTCCAGGGCGTTCCACTCGTGGCCCTTGTGGTCGATGAGGGGCTTCAGGATCGCCTCCGAGGCGTAGATCCTCCCGGGGACGAGCATGTCCCCGCTCTTGGGAATTTCCCACTCGTAATCGCTTACTTTCCGCACCTCCATCCTCGCCTCCTTCAGAGGTCCACCACACACTGGGCGATGTAGCGCCCGTCATCTTTCCCCACCTTGACCCCGTAATAGGTCGCGGCCTTCACCTCCACCGCCGGTCTGTGGCGGTCGGGATCCAGGGGCTCCCCGTAGGCTTTCCCCTCCAAGACCCAACCCCCATCCGCTCTCCTTATCGTCGCCTCGAACCGGGAGAAAGCCATGCCCTCAAGATCCCTTTGGGCGAGGAGCTCCCCGAGCCAGGAAACGAACAGCATCTCCAAGGTATCCGCCTCGACGGAAACGGGGACCGCCCGTTCCGGCCGCACCGCCTCCAGGTCCACCATCAGGGAGAACATCCCCCGGGCGGCCTCACAGAACGCCTCCTCCAGCGTCTCCCCGATCCCCCGCACCCCGGCGTCGGCCTCGTGCTCCAGGATCTCGTAAGGCATCAACTCCCTCCCAAGGGCACACGGAAAAGGGGTGTGTAGATCGGTCCCTCCGGCCTAAGGGTGGACCGCATCAGCGTGAGTTCCCGCACCTCCACCCGCAGGGGGCTCTCCAGACCTCCGTTCGCTATCACCTCGTTTATATCCCGGGGCACCCTGAACCGAGCGAGGGTCACGTGGGCCCGGGGCTCCTTCGCCTCGGGTTTAAACCCCAGCCGTCGCACCCCTTCCTCCACGGATCTCATGAGGGCTACGAACCTCTCCTCGCCCCGTGCGGGGCCGATCCACAGGACCCGGGCCCGCCCGGGGCTCGGGAAGGCCGAGAGCCTCACGAGCTCCAGCGAAAAGGGCGAAAAGTTCCGGGCCACCTCCCGGGCCAGCTCCTCCAGCTCCCCCACCCGGCCCTCCCCCACCTCCCCCAGGAACCTGACGGTGAGGTGAAGGTTCTCCGGCGCCACCCACTTGGCGTTTCCACAGCGGGGTTTGAGTCGCTCGATGAGGCGGCCCAAATCGCGTTTGGCCGCATCGTTAAGTTCTACACAGAAGAAAAGACGCATGGCTCAAGATTATATCGTGCGGCTTCGTGGAAGGTGGTTTATCCCAGGGGTATCATCGTCTTTTGTAAGGAGGCAAACGATGCCGAGACGTTCGGATAAGGAAGAAAAGGAGAAGGTGACCCTGAAACTCAAGGTCGCCGAGGCATACCAACAGGACGTAGGAAGGGGAGTAGCCAGGCTTTCGCGTTCACATCTGAACCAGCTGGGCGTCTCCCCCGGCGAGCCCATCGCCATCAAGGGGAGCCGCATCACCGGCGCCATCGCCGCCCCCGCTTACCGCCAGGATGAGGGCGTGGACATCATCCGCTTGGACGGGCTTCTGCGCTCCAACGCCGGGACGAGCATCGGCGACACGGTTGAGGTTCAGAAGGCACGGTGGAAGGACGCCGCCCATGTTACCCTCGCCCCGGCCAAGAGGGGGCTGCGCCTCATTGCCTCCCCCGAGAACCTGCGGGCGGTGCTCGTGGGGCGGGTGGTACACGTGGGGGACGTGATCTCCACCACCTCGATGCAACCCCCCGAGTCGCCCTTCGGCGGGGATCTCCTCATCGATCGGGTGTTTCGGGATTTCTTCCAGTTCGCCGGAACCTTCGGGCTGGGGGAAATCCGGCTGAAGGTGGTCTCCACCAACCCCACGGGCATTGTGCGTATTACCCCCAACACTGAGATCGAGCTTTTGCCCGAATACGTGGAGGTGGCCGAGCGGGGCCGGGAGGTTCCCGAGGTCACCTACGAGGACATCGGCGGCATGAAGGACGTGATCCCCAAGATCCGGGAGATGGTGGAGCTGCCGCTGAAGAAGCCGGAGCTCTTCGACCGCCTGGGGATCGAGCCGCCGAAGGGGGTGTTGCTCTGGGGGCCGCCCGGTACCGGCAAGACCCTCCTCGCCAAAGCGGTGGCCCACGAGACCGATGCCCACTTCATCGCCATCAACGGCCCCGAGATCATGTCCCGCTACTACGGTGAATCGGAGGAAAGGCTCCGTCAGATCTTCGAGGAGGCGGAGAAGAATGCCCCCGCCATTATCTTCATCGACGAGTTGGACTCCATCGCCCCCAAGCGCTCCG
>MTNL01000201.1 GCA_002010365.1 Candidatus Acetothermia bacterium JdFR-50
TCAGTGCGGATTCCGTCAACGCCAACGCGATTCAGCAAAGATCAAATCAGAATGTTTTCTTGTGCAAACGGTAGCATCCTCACCCCCGACGGGCGAACTCCAACACCTCCCGTGCTGGGGCCCGGGCGAGCCCTATAACCTTGTCCCCGCCCCCGTAATAGAGAAGATATTCGCCTTCCCGCTCCACTACCCCGCAGGCGAAAACCACATGTGGGATATCTCCTTCCCGTTCCCACTCCTCTCTCGGTTCAAGCACGAACTCCAAAGGCCGGGAAATGAGCCTTGAAGGGTCCTCGAGATCGAAAAGGGCTATCCCCATCCGGTATGTACGTGCCTTGTCCACCCCGTGGTAAAAAAGGAGCCAGCCCTCCTCGGTCTTGATCGGCGGGGGCCCCGCTCCGATCTTCACCGAGTCCCAACAGCCGGGACGGGGATACATCACTTTTTTATGCCCATACCAGTGGACGAGATCGTCGGAGTAGGCGATCCAGATGTCGGGGACTATTCGATGGAACATCACGTACCTTCCCTTTACCCGCTCGGGGAAGATCACCGCGTCCTTGTCCTCGGACTCGGGCAGGATCACCCCATGGCGCTCGAACCGCTGAAAGTCGGAGGTGGACGCGAGCCCCACTCGGTTTCCCCGCTCGGAAAATGCTCGGGCGGAGAGAGCAGTGTAGGTTATATAGAATCTTCCTTCCAGAGGAGTGATGCGTGGATCCTCACATCCGAAACGCTCGTAGGGTTCCTCAGGTGTGAAGGCCGGTTCAGGACAGCGATCGAAGTGTACCCCGTCTTCGCTTACGGCGAGGCCCAAGCGGGAGATATAGTTTTCGTATTCCCCCACGGCCCGATAAAGCATGTATATCCTCCCCTCGTGCTCCACCACACCGGGATTGAACACCGCCTTGCTCTCCCAGTAAACATCGGGGCGGGGAACGAGGATTGGGTTTTCTGCCGTACGTTTGAACAATTCCATACCCACAAGCGAGAGTTTAACGGGAACTGCCGGCGAAGGCACGGTTGACACCTTGAGGCAGCGGATCCAGGGAGTACACTGAAAAAACGATGGTGGAGAAGTCGAAGTACCTCTGGGACGAGGGGACGGAGGGCCACGATGTGGACATCCTCGGCTTGTATTTGGCCGAGGTGGCCCGGATTCCGCCCCTTTCCCCGGAGGAGGAACGGGAGCTCGCCCGCCGCATGCGGGAGGGGGATGTCGAGGCGCGGAACCGCCTGATTTTGGCCCACCTGCGCTTGGTGGTGTCCATCGCCCGGGAATACGGCGACACCGGCCTCGATCTCCTCGATTTGATCCAGGAGGGGAACATCGGCCTCCTGGAGGCGGCGGCGCGGTTCGATCCCGAAAAGGGTTTCCGCTTCTCCACTTACGCCCGGTGGTGGATCCGCCAGGCCATCGGCGCGGCCATCGAGCGCCAGGGACAGCTTATCCGCATCCCCGCTTACCTCTTCCGGGCCTTGGTCCGCTGGGCTAAGCTCAAGGCCAGCTTCGGCGACGACGGGATCTCCGAAACTGTGGATACCATTTCCTACCCCGGCCTCACGGTGGAGAGACTGCGCGAGCTAGAGCGCACCATCAGCGAGGTGGTTTCCCTGGACATGCCGGTGGGGGCTGAGGGCGACGAAACCCTGGAGGAGCTGGTAGCCGACGAGAAGTTACCTACTACCGAGAAGCTCGCCCTGCAAGAACTCATGCGGGAGGAACTCCTGGAGCTCATTTCTCAACTCCCTCCCAAGGAAGCGCTGGTCCTCCGACTCCGCTACGGCTTAGAGGGGGCGAAGCCCCAGAGTCTAGCCGAGGTGGCGGCGAAGCTGGGGGTCTCGCGGGAGCGAGTACGCCAGCTGGAGAAGCAAGCCCTCAAACGCCTCAAGGCTTGGACCTCCGAGGCGCTGGAGTACTATCGTCGGCTGGTGGCCGCCTGAGGGTCCTCAGGCTGACTTTCCCACTAGCTTCAGGAACTCGTTTTCGGACAAAGTGGGGATCCCCAGGGCGCGGGCCTTGTCGTACTTGGAGCCCGGGTTCTCCCCCACCACCACGTAGTCCACTTTGCGGGAGACAGTGGAAGCCACCTTACCCCCCAGTTCCTCCACTAGCCTCTTCGCCTCTTCCCGAGTCATGGAAGAGAGGACACCGGTGAACACGAAGGTCTTCCCCGAGAGGGGTCCGACCTTGACCGTACGGCGCGGATCGAGCCCAGCGGCCTTGAGCTCCGCGATGAGCTTTTGGTTCTCGGGGTTGCGGAAGAAGTCGGCGATGCTCTTGGCGACTTCAGGTCCGATGCCCTCGATCCGCATAAGCTCTTCCTCTGAGGCCCGGGCCAGGTCGTCGATGGAGTCGTAGTTCTCCGCCAGGATCTCCGCCAGCCGTTCCCCCACGTGGGGGATCCCCAGGGCGTAGATGTAGCGGGCGAGGGAGATCCCCTTCGATTTCCCGATCTCCCGCAGGAGGTTCTCGGCGGATTTATCCGCGAACCCCTCCAGGCGGAGTAGGTCCGCCTTGGTGAGCCTGTAGAGGTCAGAGATCCGCCTCACCAGCCCGGTGTCCACGAGCTTGTTCACGATCTTCTCCCCCAATCCCTGGATATCGGCGGCCCGGCGGGAGGCGAAGTGGCGGATAGACTCCTTGATCCTCGCGGGACAGGAGATGTTGGTACAGCGGTGGGCCACCTCCCCCTCGGGCCGCATCACCGGTCCGCCGCAGACCGGGCAACGCTCGGGCATGCGGAATTCCCGTTCCTTCCCAGTCCTCCGCTCGGGGATGGAGGCCACGATCTCCGGGATCACCCCGCCGGCCCGTTGTACCACCACCCAATCTCCGATCCGCACGTCTTTTCGTTTGACCTCATCCTCGTTGTGTAAGGTGGCGCGGGAGACGGTCACCCCGCCCACCTCCACCGGCTCCAGGATCGCCACCGGGGTGAGTACCCCGGTGCGGCCCACCTGGACTACGATATTCAAGACCTTGGTGGTCTTCTGCTCGGCGGGGAACTTGAAGGCGATGGCCCAGCGGGGGGCCCGGGCGATCTCCCCCAGGGCCTCGCGCTGGGCGAAGTCGTCCACCTTCACCACCACCCCGTCGGCCTCGTAGGGAAGATCCTCCCGCTTCTCGAGGAGCTCGTGGTAAAACTCGATCGCTTCTTCAGGGGTCTCGCACTTCCTCCAGATGGGGTTCACGGGGAGGCCCCACTTGGGGAGGATGGTGAGGAGCTCCTCCTGGGTGCGGATCTCATAGCCCTCTACCCGACCGAGGGCGTAGAAGAAGGCCTTCAGGGGCCGGGAGGCGGTGATGGAAGGGTCCAGCTGTCGGAGCGAACCCGCGGCGGCGTTCCTGGGGTTGGCGAACAGGGGCTCCCCCTTGCGGGCGCGTTCCTCATTGAGACGCTTGAAGTCCTCCCTCTCTATGTAGACCTCACCCCGCACCTCCAGCAGCCTAGGGGGAGGTATCTCATCTGCCAGAAGCCTCAGGGGCACTTGCTTTATCGTTTTCAGGTTGTTGGTAACGTCCTCCCCCACGT
>MTNL01000122.1 GCA_002010365.1 Candidatus Acetothermia bacterium JdFR-50
CGGGGAGGCTCCCGGGGGTCATACCCCCCACGTCGGCATGGTGAGCTCGCACTGCCGCAAAACCGATGATCTTTCCCCCATGGAACGCCGGGGCCACGAAGGTGATATCAGGGAGGTGCGCTCCGCCGTGGAAAGGATCGTTCAGTACGACGATATCCCCCGGGGCCCAATCGGAGAAGGCTTCAAGGGCCGCCCGTACCGAAAAGGGCATCGCCCCCAGATGTACTGGGATATTCTCCGCTTGAGCCACCAGCTTTCCCTGGGGGGTGAAGAGAGCCGAAGAGCAATCCCGGCGTTCCTTGATGTTCGGGGAATAAGCAGTGCGGATTAGGGCTGCGGACATCTCCTCAGCGATTCCCACCAGGACGTTTCCCGTCACCGCCAAAGTTATAGGGTCCATTAGGTCTCCAAGATCAAGTTCCCGTAGACGTCCACATGAGCCCGGGAGCGCGGAGGTACAAGACAGGTGGATTCGATCCCCTCCACCACTGCCGGACCGGAAAGATCCGCCCCAGGCGGGAGCTTCTCCCGGGCGTAGACCGGCACCTCGTGCCAACCGGACTCCCCGAAATAAGCTCTCCGTGTCTCGAGAAAGGCTTCCCTTACGTTGCCCCCGCGCGGGAGTTCGGGGATCTCCGGAGCATCGGCTTCACCGGTGGCGGTAAGGCGAAGGTTCACGAGTTCCACCGGCTCGTCGGGTGCGGAATAACCATAGCGCTGTTCATGTTCACGGTGGAACTCCTGCGCGAGCTCGGCCAGGTCCCCTTCGCCGAGGGGACGGTCGGGGAGGGGGAGGGAGAGCTCATAGGCCTGGCCCCGGTAGCGCAGGTCCGCGGCTGGCCGGTACTTCCTCCGCTCCCTAGGCACCCCCTCGCCCTCCAAGATTCGTTCGGCATCCTGGCGGAATCCGTCCAGGATTTCATTCACCTTATGGGGGGAGATTTGGTCTAGGAGGGTCACCAATGAGCGGACGTATGTGTGGATGAGATCGGCGGAAACAAGCCCCAGGGCCGAGAGGACCCCGGCCTGGACGGGTATCAGCACCCGCGGGATGCCCAACTTCCGCGCGAGGGTTGCCCCGTGCAGGGGGCCGGCCCCGCCGAAGGCCACCAGAGTGAATTCTCGGGGATCGTGGCCCCGTTCCACCGAAATCACCCGAATGCCCCGCTCCATGGTGGCCTCGGCTACCTCCAAGATCCCCCACGCCGCCTTGTCCACCGAGAGGCCTAATGCATGCGCGATCCTTCGGATCGCTTCCGCCGCGCGCTCCGGGGAAAGGCGGGGGAGGCCCCCCAGGGGGCGGTCGGCCGGAAGGTGTCCGAGGAGGAGATGGGCATCGGTTACGGTGGATTCCATACCCCCCCGTCCGTAGCAAGCCGGTCCGGGGACCGCCCCGGCGCTCCGAGGTCCCACCCGGAGGGCACCTCCGGCATCGATCCAGGCGATGGATCCCCCGCCAGCCCCCACGGTGTGGACGTCCACCATGGGGAACCTCAAGGGCCTCCCGGCTATCACCCGCTCCGAAGTAAGGGTAATTTCCCCGTCGCGAACGAGAGATACATCGGTGGATGTGCCTCCCATGTCCAGGGTGATGAGGTTTGTATAGCCGGAGATAAGTCCCATCCGGCGCGCGCCGATGACCCCACCGGCGGGCCCCGAGAGGAGGAGGGCAGCGGCCTTCAGTCCCGCTTCCGCCGGGGCGGCCACGCCACCGTTGGACTGCATCACAAGAAGCGGCGCTTCGATGCCGCGGGCTCTGAGGGTCTTGACGAGGCGCGAGAGATACCCTTCCACCACCGGCCGCAGCGCCGCCGTCAATACGGTGGTGGAGGTCCGTTCATATTCCCGAAATTCAGGGAGAACTTCGCAAGATAAGCTTATAGGAACGCCCACGCCTTCCTCGCGGAGGATTTCCCGAACCCTGTGTTCGTGGATGGGATTCAGGAAGGAAAAGAGGAACACCACGGCCACTGACTCGATCTTCCCTGAAACGATCCGGTGGGCCAGCTCCCGCACCTCCTCCTCTTTTAAGGGCCGGATCACTCTGCCCTTGGCATCCACGCGTTCCGGGACTTCCAAGCGCCATTCCCGGGGCACGATGGTGAGCGGACGATCACAGAAAAGGTCGTAAAGCTTGGGTCGGTCCTGACGGCCGATCTCGAGCACATCGCGGAAGCCCTCGGTGGTAAGCAGGCAGGTTCGGGCCCACTTTCCTTCGAGCAGGGCATTGGTGGCCACAGTGGTACCATGGACGATCCTCTCGAGTTTTGTCATCGGTAACCTCGTCAGCCCGGCGAGGAACCCCTTTTCCTGAGCTGGCGTGGTAGGAACTTTCAATACACACACGGTCGAACCTTCGATCCACACAAAGTCGGTAAAGGTTCCACCTATATCAACCCCTACAGAAATACGCATTTATTACCCGTCGGTGCGGCGATCGCCGCGGTTATAATGCTGCATCACGAGATCGGATTATAGTGAGGAGGTTGAGGAAAAGCCATGCGCGTTAGCGATCAGGAGATGGCGCGCCGCCGTGCCGAACTCCAGGGAAAACTACGTGAAGAGGGTTATGAGGGGGTTTGCCTCTTCAGTCCTCATTCCGTTTTTTATTTCAGTCGATTCTCGTTCATAGCCACCGAGCGCCCCATCGCTTTCGTCTGGAAGTTCTCCCATGGACCTCTCCTCTTCGTCCCCCTGCTTGAACGAGAGCACGCCAGGGAAGCTTACCGGGTGGAGGTGGCAACCTACTCTGAATATCCCGACGAATATCACCCCATGGAACGTCTGGCGGACCTATTGCGGGATCTCGGGCTTGGAGGAAGGAAGGTGGGGGTGGATTCCGACGGCTATGGGGGCGGCTATGGTTATCGAGGACCCAAGCTGAGTCAAGTCCTGCAAGCTGAAGTGGTTTCGATCAAGGATGCGATAGAGCGGATGATGTCGATCAAGAGCCCTGAAGAAATCGAGCTCCTTCGGGAAAGCGCCAAATGGGCCAATTTGGCGCATTCCCTGCTTCAGGAATACACGCGCCCGGGATCTGTGGAGACAGAGGTTTCAGCCCGGGCCACGTACGAGGCTTCGGCGGCGATGTTTCGTGCCCTGGGGCCGGGTTACCGGCCCACCCGGCCGGGGCTCCCGGTCCATGTGGGCTTCCGGGGGCAGGTGGGGCCTGGGTCGGCGGTGCCTCACGCTATCACCACCAACGCCCGTATCCGTCGGGGAGACGTGCTCGTCACCGGCGCTACCGCCGACGTAGGAGGGTACTGGGCGGAGCTCGAACGTACCATGATCGTTGGGAAGCCCACCGATGAGCAGAGGCATTACTTCGAGCTCATGTTGGCGGCACAGGAGCTCGCCTGCGCGGAGATAAGGCCCGGGCGGCGCTGTTGTGATGTGGACCGGGTGGTGAGGGAATTCTTCGCCAAGGAGGGGATCGAGGAGTACTGGCGGCATCATACAGGCCATGCCTTGGGCATCCGGATGCACGAGGCCCCGTTTCTGGACATAGGCGACAAGACGGTGATAGAGCTG
>MTNL01000215.1 GCA_002010365.1 Candidatus Acetothermia bacterium JdFR-50
TCCTTCTGATGGGAACGAGCCTTTTTCTCGCCACCGCCATAGGGGTCCTGCTCGGGGCGGCCGCCGCGTGGAGGCGCGGCGGGGCTTTTGATACCGCCACCTTGAGCATCGCCGTCTGGTTCGGATCGATGCCTCCCTTCTGGGTGGGGATGATCCTCGTGGCGGTCTTTTCGGTCCAGCTCAGGCTCCTCCCGGCGTTCGGGGCCCAGAGCCCCTGGCTCGGCGGGGGGTGCATCCGCAAAGTAGTGGACGTACTGGCGCACATGGTATTGCCGACCGCCACGTTGACTTTGATCATGGCCCCCCGGAGTTTCCTCCTCATGCGGTATTCACTGCTGGAGGTGCTGCAGGAGGATTTCATCGTGGTGGCCCGCTCGAAGGGGGTAGGGGAGAGGGAGGTCCTCTATAAACACGCGTGTAGGAACGCTATCCTCCCGGTCGTCACCGACTTCATGCTCCGCCTCGGCTTCGCCGCGGGCGGGGCGGTGGTGGTGGAAACCGTCTTCGCTTGGCCAGGGGTGGGACGGCTAATGTACGAGGCCGCCATGGCGAGGGACTATCCCGTGCTTCAGGCGGCGTTCCTCGTCCTCGCCGTAGCCGTGATACTCGGGAACGCGCTGGCGGATGCCGTGTATCCCCTTCTTGATCCCCGGCTCCGCCATGGGTGAACTCAGACGGGGCCTCCGCTGTAGCGGCTACGCCCTGGTGGGGTTCTGGATCCTTGGGTGCCTGGCCGTAGTGGCCGTCCTGGCCCCGTGGATCAGCCCCTTTCCACCCGATGAGAGGGTGGGCAAGCCGTTCGAACCCCCTAGCTGGAAGCACCCCCTGGGGACCGACGACATCGGCCAGGACATCCTCAGCCAGGTCATCTATGGGTCGCGGGTATCCCTGCTTTTGGGGACCCTCTCGGCCCTGATGGCTGTTTCCCTGGGCGCGGTGGTGGGCGCCATGTCAGGCTACTTCGGCGGCCATGTGGACCGCCTCCTGATGAGGGTGGTGGACGTGGTGTTGGTCGTCCCGTTCCTCCCGCTGGCGATCCTTCTCGCGGCTTATCTGGGAGCGAGCCTTTGGAACCTCGTCCTCGTGATGGGGGCCCTGATGTGGGCCCGCCCCGCACGGGTGCTCAGGGCACGGGTGCTCGCGGCCAAGGAGAGGGATCACGTCTTGGCGGCGAAGGCGCTCGGCGGTGGCCCCTGGCATATCCTGCGATATCACATCCTGCCCACGCTGTTGCCCCTCTGTTTCGTCCAATTCATCCTCGTGGCCTCTACCGCCATCCTGGTGGAGGCCTCGCTCAGCTTCCTGGGGCTAGGGGATCCGCTCCAGAAGAGTTGGGGGACGGTGCTTTATTATGCCCAATCCCGCGGGGCGATGCTGACCGGGGCGTGGGTTTGGTGGATCCTCCCCCCTGGGTTCCTGATCACCGTTACCGTGTTGGGGTTCGTGTTCGCTGGCCGTGTCCTGGAGGAGGTCGCTAACCCCAGGCTGCGGATTTAAGGCAGCGGTTGGGATCCCACGCTCCACGGGAGATAGGGGGTGATGTGTTTTCCAGCCGAAGGTGGGAAAAGAAAAGGGAAGGTCCCTGAGCTCAGCTCCGAAGGGGGACAAAACCAGCTCGATCCCTGCCCATGGAAAGGGGCCTTCGCCCGGAATGGGCTGTGAAGGCCGGGGAAGGGGGCTTAACCCGTGCGGGCGCGATAGGGCCGGTCCCTCCCGAGGCAGAACGGAGAGTTATCCGTCCGGCTCACTGGAGAGGGCGGAGATGATCTCCCGCAGGAAGGAAGGGAGGTCGTCGGGGACCCTGGAGGTGATGATGTTCCCATCCACCACCACCGGCTCATCCACCCAGGTGGCCCCGGCGTTCTCCAGGTCGTCCCGGATGGCGTAGAAGCTCGTCACCCGCTTCCCCTGGACCACCCGGGCCGAGCACAGCATCCACCCCCCGTGGCAGATGGCGGCCACCACCTTTCCCGCTTGGGCCATCTCCCGCACGAACTCTACCAGTTCGCGCTTGCGGCGGAGGTAATCGGGGGCGTAGCCTCCGGGGATTACCACCGCGTCGAAAACCTCGACCTTGACTTCATCGGCACCCAACGCGGCCTTAGCGGGATATCCCAGCTTGCTCTTGTACATCCTCCGCTCCGGCCCCACCGCCATCACCTCGGCCCCTTCCTCGATGAGCCGGAGGTACGGATACCAGAACTCCAATTCCTGGTAAAGGTCGGCCACTAATACCGCGATGCGCTTCCCCTTGAGTTTTCCCATCTCTCCCTCCTTCAGGCCCTCTTTATCCACACCGAGTGTTCGTTAAGGCGGGCGATCCCCTGGGAAGCCCGCCTCAGGCGGTCCATGATCGCCACCCCGAGCCCCTTCTCGGGCACCTGCTCGGCCACGATGGCCGCAAGATCCATGGAATCCAACCGCCGCAGCGCGGCGAAGAACCGCGCCGCCGCCTCTCGCAGGTCCCCCCGCTCCGAGAGCGCCTCCCCGTAGCGAAACCCCCGCTTGGCGGCGGCGAACCCGAGGTACCCGCAGCGCTCCCGGGGAAGCTCCTCCCAACCCTCGCCCGGGAGCCCGGGTTCCAGGAGGAACAGGGGCGTCCGGGGCATGTAATGGCGCCGCATGGTGCCCGGGGAGGGGGCCGGGCCACCCCGCACCAAGGGGGGATCGGCCCGCAGCTCTCCCACCACTTCCCGCAGCAGCTCCAGCGGCGTCCCGCCGGGGCGCAGCACCCGGGGTGGGTCCTCCACCAGCGAGATCACCGTGGACTCGATCCCCACCGGGGTGGGTCCACACGCTAGCACCGCCTCGATCCGGCCCGAGAGCTCCTCCAGAACGTGTTCGTGGTGGGTGGGGCTGGTCTTGCCGAAGCGGTTGGCCGAGGGGGCAGCGATGGGCCGTTCCGCCGCGCGGATCAGCCCCAGCGCCACCTCGTGGTCGGGCATACGGATGGCCACGGTGGGGAGTCCGGCGGTGACGATGTCCGGGACGATGTTGCGCTTGGGGAGGACGATGGTGAGAGGACCCGGCCAGAAGCGCTCCATGAGCCTTCGGGCCAATGGCAGCACCTCGGACCAGAGGGCCTCGGCCTCCTCCGGAGAGGCCACGTGCACGATGATGGGATCGAATCGGGGCCGTCCCTTGGCCTCGAAGATCCGGGCCACCGCCTCGGCGGAGAGGGCATCCGCCCCGAGGCCGTACACCGTCTCGGTGGGAAAGGCCACGAGCCCCCCGGCCCGGATGATTTCGCCGGCCGCCCGGAGCCCCTGTTGGGTTGGTTCAAGAACCCTGGTTTCCACGGACCAATCCTAGCACGGATATGGCTTTCCTGCAGGACAGGATTACCGCGGGGCTATAATCGGGCGATGGAAGTGGATCTTTTCATACGCGGCGCGGTGTTCCCCACCGTGCCCGGGGCGGATGCCCTGGCGGTGCGATGTGGCAGGATACAGGCGGTGGGGAGGGCTTCCGAGCTCCGGGGGCTGGTCGGCCCCGGTACGGAGG
>MTNL01000253.1 GCA_002010365.1 Candidatus Acetothermia bacterium JdFR-50
CCGAGCCCGAAGGTGAGGGCGAGGTACCGCAGGCCCTCGGAGACCACGAAGCCCGGGGCATGGACGCTCGGGGCGGTGAAGGAATCCTCGGAGCTCAGGAAGTCGATGTCCCGAAGGGTCTCGAACTCGATGAGGGCCGCGTCGGCGTAAGCCTTGATCCTGAGCTCGGCCAGGGGCTCCCCGGATAGAAGGAAAAGGCGACGCCAGAACTCATATCTACCTATTCCGTCGGCGGCGCCCTCGGTTTCCCAAGCCCACCCTTGGAGTTCATCCCCCTCCCTCAAAGGGCCGGCAGCGGTGGCAAACTGGATCCAGGGGTCACGCAGGAAGACCTCGCCGCCGGCCAGGATCACCAGCCGATCCGTTTCATCCAGCCGTATGCCGAGCATCTCCCTCATCCCAGTGGAACTGCGAAGAAGCTCTCCACGAAGACCTCCGCCGCCCCCACCAGGAACCCTTCCTCCCCTAACTCCGCCCGCAGGATCCGCACCCCATCGGCGCCGCCGGCGAAGGCGTGCTCCCGCAGGACCTCCGCGGCCCGGGGGAGGAAAAGGTCCCCCTCGGAGATGGCCCGCTCGCCTCCGATTACCACCGCCTCCGGGTTTAGGAGGTTCACGAGGTCCTTCAGGCCGTAGCCCAAGTTTTCCCCGAGCCTCGCGAAGATCCCCCGGGCATCGGGATCCCCCCCACGGGCCCGGCGCACGAGCTCTTCCAAGTCGATGCCCATGGCCCTGGCCTCTCGGAGGAGGAACTGGTCAGAGGCGAACAGCTCGAGACACCCTCGCTCGCCGCACCGGCACCGGGGGCCCTGGGGGTCGAAGAGGGTGTGGCCGAACTCGCCGGCCCCTCCGGTGGCGCCTCGGTAGAGCCTCCCTCCGATCACGATCCCGGCCCCAAGCCCCTCCCCCACTGTAATGCAGATGAAGTCCGATATCCCTTTCCCGGCGCCGTAGCGGGCTTCGGCCAATGTGAGGGCATTCACGTCGTTTTCCACGTGGACATCGAGGCCGAAACGCCTCCGGACGGAAGCGGCGATCTCCACCTCTCGCCACCCCAGGATGGGGGAGAAGAGGCACACCCCCGAAAGGGAATCCACGAACCCCGAGACCGCGATCCCTATCCCGAGGGTCCTCTCGCCGAGGACCTCCGCGATCGCCTCTTCGACCGCGGATATCACCGCCCCGGGGGACGGATCCCCGAAAGGGACCACCGTCTCCGCTTGCACCTCACCTAGAAGGTCCACCCGGGCGGCGAGGGCCCTCTCCTTTTCGATCTTAACCCCGACGGCGGAGGCGTAGCCGGGGTTGAGGGCAAGGAGGACGGGGGGGCGGCCGCTCGGGGCCGGAATCTTCCCCAACTCCCGCACCAGCCCTTCGGCGATGAGGTCGGCAGAGAGACGGGAGAGGGCGGAGGGAGCGAGGCCGGTCAAGCGGGAGAGGTCGGCCCGGGAAAGGGGGCCCTTGTGACGGAGGAGGTTGACGATCAGGGCCCGGTTGTGATGGCGCAGGAGGTCGCTGTTCCCTTTGCGCGCGCCATTTATTTCCATCTGCGAAGGAAATTATAGTCCTTCCCCGGAACGGCTGACAACTTCCCTAGAAACTCGCCGCGTCTCTGCAGTAGGATTTCCCGAAAAGGGGTGTTTCCATATGGGTGGCGATGGAAGAGATGACCTAAAGGGGTTGCATATACGTAACGTCCGCAAAGATGAGCTTGAAAAGCTCATCCCCCTGTACCTCGAGGCTTATCGTGGCTTGGAAGAGTATGCCGAACACGGCCACGACGATACCTTCGATTACCTCGAATGGCTTTATGCCACCTGCCCCGAGGGGTTCTTCGTGGCGGAACTGGAGGGCGAGATTGTGGGCTTTCTGGCCTGTAATCCACGGTGGCGGGGCCCCAACGATCATCCCACCTGCGAGATCCACGAGATCGTGGTCTCCCCCCGCTGGCGAGGGCGGGGCATCGGCCGCCGTCTCATGGACCACGCCTTCGCTTTGGGCATCCAACGGCACTGCCCCACCGCCACTCTCTGGGTGGGAAAGGGGAACCAAAAGGCCCTGGCGTGGTACAAGCAGCTCGGGTTCGAAGTGGTGGGTTCCTGGGGACGTTGGTTCAGAATGCGAAGGGCCCTGCGAGCTCGCGAGCCGGTAAAATCCGTCCAAGATGAGTGAGACCTGGAAAATCGCCGTCGCCCAGCTCAACCCCACGGTGGGCGATTTTTCGGGCAACTTACATAAGGCCAAGGAGGCCATCGGGCTAGCCCGCCGGAAGAGAGCCCGCCTCATCGTTTTTCCGGAACTTTTCCTGCTCGGATATTCCCCCAGGGACCTCCTCTTGCGTCCGGATTTCCTCGCGGCCGCCCAAAGGGCGTTGATGGAGCTCGTGGCAGACTCCATGGGGATCGCCGTGGTGATAGGGCACATTGCTGAGGGCAAAGTTAAGGAGGCGAACCGCGCGGATCCGTCGGCGAGGGCTTTTGGGGCTGGTCGGGCCCTGTACAACGTGGCTTATCTCATCGCAGATGGGGAGATCATCGGCTACCAAGCCAAAGGTAAACTACCCTCCTTCGATGTGTTCGAGGAAAGACGTTACTTCGTCCCTGCGGAAAAGGTCACGGTATTGGAGTGGGATGGGCTTCGGGTTGGCCTCTCCGTTTGCGAGGACTTTTGGTACGAGGGCGGGGTGATTGAGGAGGAGATTCATGCCGGGGTCGATCTCTTGATTAACGTCTCCGCTTCACCGTACTTCCGCGGGAAACCCACAATCCGTTGGAAGCTCGGGAAGCGATGGGCAACCCGGGCCGGGGTCCCTTTGATTTACGTCAATTTGCTTGGAGGACAGGATGAGCTCATCTTCGACGGTAATTCCTTCGTGGTGCGCCCCGATGGCGCGTTCCTGCTCTCTTGTCCCGGGTTCGAGGAGGGGCTCTTCCTCTGTGATCTGGCGGGGGAACCCGCGGAGGAGCCCCAGGAGGAGGGGATCGGCGATGTCTACCGGGCTATTGTCTTGGGGATCCGGGATTACTTCGAGAAGAACCGGCTGAAAGGCGCGGTGGTGGGCGTCTCCGGAGGGATAGACTCCGCCGTTGTCCTGTCCCTGGCAGCGGAGGCGTTGGGGAACGAGCGGGTGTTGGGCGTTTTCCTCCCGGGGCCGTATACCGCCCCGGAGTCGCGGGAGGGGGCCCGGGCGGTGGCGGCGAACCTAGGGGTGGAACTCCGCGAACTCCCCATCACCCATGTCCACCGCGCCCTCCTTGAGGCCCTATCGGGGGCGGTGGACGTATCGGGGGTGGTGGCGGAAAACCTCCAGGCACGTATCCGGGGTCTTATCCTCATGGCGTTCGCTAACGCCTTGGGTTACGCCGTTCTCTGCCCCGGGAACAAGTCTGAGGTGGCCATGGGGTATAACACCCTCTACGGCGACACGGTGGGGGCACTGGCCCCGATAGGGGACCTGCTCAAGGAGGAGGTTTATCAGCTGGGCCACCACATAAACGAACG
>MTNL01000213.1 GCA_002010365.1 Candidatus Acetothermia bacterium JdFR-50
ATGTGAAGGAGAGTTTTCCCCAGGCCATCTACACCGTGACCATCGGGGCCACCCCGCAGGAGGGAGGAACCCGGACCAAGGTGGTGACCGTGGGCGGGGAGACTGCCCTTCCCTTCCACACCTTCGAGGGGGAGATCCCCCATCCCCCGGTGGTGGCCATGGAGGTCTGGGACGTCCCCGGCGATGACTGGCCCGAGGTGGTCAAGGAACCGTTCGCCGATGTGATGGCAAGCCCCGGGAAGTGGGCCAGGAAGTGCGTGGAGGAGTACGGGGCCGACCTCATATGTTTGCGGCTCGTGGGGTGTGATCCCAATGGGGCCGACCGTTCCCCGGAGGAGGCAGTGCAGGCGGTGCGGGAAGTCCTGGAGAGCGTGGGCGTCCCCCTCATCATCTGGGGCTGTGGCGCCCCCGACAAGGACAACGAGGTCTTCCCGGTGGTGGCGGAGGCGGTGAAGGGGGAGAACTGCCTCCTCGGGACCATCACCCAGGACAACTACAAGACCCTGGTGGCGGTGGCCACCGCCTACGGCCACAAGCTGATCGCCGAATCCCCAGTGGACATAAACATCGCTAAGCAGGTGAACATCCTGGCCATGGACGCTGGCTTCCCCTTGGAGAAGCTGGTCATATATCCCTCCACCGGCGCCCTGGGATACGGGATCGAGTACGTCTACTCCATCATGGAGCGGACCCGCTTGGCAGGCCTCGGGGGAGATAAACTCATGGCCATGCCCATCCTGTGCGACATAGGGAAGGAGGTCTGGGGCGTGAAGGAGGCCCGCGCCCCCAAGGAGGAGCAGCCGGAGTGGGGGGATGAGCGGCTGCGCGGGCCCCTGTGGGAAGTGGCCACCGCGTACACCTATCTCCTGGCTGGGGCGGACATCCTCGTCATGCGGCACCCTCAGGCGGTGAAGGCCACGAAGGAAACGATCGCGCGCCTTCTAGGGAGGCAGGAATGATCCTCATCGGCGAGCGGATAAACGCGGGTTTCAAGGACATCGCCCGGGCCATCCGGGAACACGATCCCGCTCCTATCATAAAATGGGCCAAAAAGCAGGCCGAATGTGGGGCCGATTACCTCGACCTGAACATCGGGGCCGCCTCCAAAGACCCGGGCGACATGGCCTGGCTGGTGGAGGTGGTACAAGGTGCCGTTCCAACCTCCATCTCCATCGACAGCAACAAGCCCGAGATCCTCAAGGCGGGCCTCAAAGCGCTGGATGGCCGTCCTGCCATTGTCAACTCCACCACCGCCGACGATGAAAAGCTCGAGGCAATTATCCCCCTAGCGGTAGAGTACAACGCCGGGCTTATCGGGGTGGCCATGGACGAGAGGGGGAGCCCCCAAGACGTGGAGCGGCGGATAGAGCTTGGGGCCAAGATCTTTATGGCCGCCACCGAGGCCGGGCTTCCCCCCGAACGGATCTTTCTGGACCCGATCCTCATGCCCATCCGTTTCATGCAAGACCAAGCCACAAAGGTCCTCGAAGTAATCCGGCAATATACTCTCCTCTCCGATCCCCCTCCTCACATCTCGGTGGGGCTCTCCAACATCTGTTCCAAGACCAAGGAAAGGTCCCTCATCACCCGGACGTTCATCGTGATGGCCATGGCGGCGGGACTCGATGCCGCCATCTGTGACGTCACCGATGAAGCCCTGCTCGACGCTATCGCCACCGCTGAGCTGATCCTCAACAAAGAGATCTATTCCGACGGATACCTCCAGGCGTTCCGGCTCCGTCGTGGAACGAGGTCGGGAGGGAGATCATGAGGGCCAAAGCCGTGTCCCCGGACCTGGAGGAAAGGATAGCCCCCATCCTCGATCGCTACCGGGGAAAGAAGGGGGCTTTGATCCCCCTCCTTCAAGATGTGCAGGCCGAACTCGGCTGGCTCCCCGAGGAAGCGTTGAAGCTCGTCGCCGATACCCTGGGCCTCACCCTGGCCCAGGTGGTGGGAGTGGCGTCATTTTACGCCCAGTTCTACTTCGAACCTCGGGGGAGACACGTTATCCGGGTCTGCACCGGGACCGCCTGCCATATCCGCGGGGCGCCCCAGATCCTGGAGCGCCTCGAAAAGGAGCTCGGCGTCAAGGCTGGGGAGACCACCGAGGACCTCGCTTTCACCCTGGAGACCGTCAACTGTGTGGGGTGCTGTGCCCTGGCCCCGGTGGTCGTCGTGGACGATAGGGTCCTCAAGCGCCGTGACCACCGGAAACTTTGGGATTGGGTCCGGAAACGGAGGGTGGAATGAGGCTCAAAAGTCCCCAGGAGCTCGAGGAACTCCGGGAGGAGCTCCGGCGGGAGGCGCCCAGGACCAAGGTCCGGGTATGTTGTGGCACCGGTTGTCGGGCCGCCGGGGCGGAAGAGGTGCTAGCGGCCTTCCGGGAGGAGGTTTCCCGCCAGGGACTAGACGTGGAGATCACGAGCTCCGGATGTCAGGGTTGGTGTGAACGGGGTCCCTTGGTGGCGGTGGAGGGGATGGAGATCTTCTATCAGGGGGTGAGTCCCTATGACGTCCCCGCCATCGTAGACCACACCTTGAAGCGGGGGAAGCCCTTGGAACGGCTCCTCTATTGGGAAAACGGGGAGGCAATCCCTTGGCGCGACAAGATCCCCTTCTACCGAAAGCAGGTCCGGGTGATCCTCCGCAATTGTGGCCGGATCGACCCCGAGGACATCCGTGATTACATCCACGTCGGCGGCTACGCGGCCCTGGCCAAGGTCCTCAGCGAGATGTCGCCCGAAGAGGTGATCGAGGAGATAAGGCGTGCGGGACTCCGGGGCCGGGGCGGGGCTGGCTTTCCCACCGCCAGGAAGTGGGCCGCCTGCCGGGCCCAGAAGGAAACCCCTAAATATCTTATCTGCAACGGCGACGAAGGAGATCCCGGGGCATTCATGGACAGAAGCGTTTTGGAGGGGGATCCCCATTCCGTGATCGAGGGGATGATCATCGCCGCCTACGCCATCGGCGATATCCCGGAAGGTTATATCTACGTCAGGGCCGAGTATCCCCTCGCGGTGAAACGTCTCGAGACGGCCATAAAGCAGGCGGAGGAGTACGGCCTCCTCGGCGACGATATTCTGGGCACGGGATTCTCGTTTCGGCTCGAGATAAAGAGGGGGGCGGGGGCCTTCGTGTGCGGGGAATCCACGGCCCTGATGTATTCCATAGAGGGCAAACGCGGCATGCCCCGCCAGACCCCTCCCCGCTCGGTGGAGCGGGGCTTGTGGGGGAAGCCCACCGTACTGAACAACGTGAAGACCTTCGCCTCGGTTCCCGTGATCATCTCCAGGGGAGCGGACTGGTTCGCGGGCATCGGCACTGAGGGTTCCAAGGGCACCATGGTCTTCGCCCTCACGGGCAAGGTGCGAAACACAGGGCTCGTAGAGGTTCCGATGGGGATCACCATCAGGGAATTGGTTTACGATATCGGCGGAGGCCCTCGAGAGGGAAGGATAAAGGCGG
>MTNL01000007.1 GCA_002010365.1 Candidatus Acetothermia bacterium JdFR-50
CTCGTGGGACAAACCGCCCTTCTCCGCCTGGGCCCGCAGGGCGTTCCCGTAGTCGAACACCACCGCTCCGGCCTCCCTCATCTCCGCCATGGCCTTCACGTGCCTGACCATGGATTGGTACGAGAGCTCGATGTAGCGCTCGGGATCTTCCTCCCGGAGCTTCACGGCCTCCTCGTAGGTCATCCCCCCGGGGACGTAGCCGTTGAGCTCGTCGTGGGCCGCGGTCTGGTCCGTGACCACATCGGGGATGATCCCCCGCTTGAGGAACTCGGGGTAGATATCGGCCGCGTTCCCCAGAAGCCCGATGGAGATGGGCTCTCCCTTCTCCTTGTGCTCCTGGGCGATGCGGAGGGCCTCGTCCAGGGAATCGGTCCAGGTGTCCAGCTGCGCCAGCTCCAATCTGCGCTTTATCTTCTCGGGGTTTATCTCCACGATGATCCCCACGCCCTCATTCATGGTGATGGCCAGGGGCTGGGCTCCCCCCATCTCCCCCAGCCCGGCGGTGAGGACCAGTTTCCCCCTAAGGGTCCCGTCGAAGTGCTGGCGGGCGCACTCGGCTAGGGTCTCGTAGGTCCCCTGCAGGATCCCCTGGGTCCCGATGTAGATCCAGGAGCCCGCTGTCATCTGGCCGTACATGGTGAGCCCCAGCCGCTCCAGCTCCCGGAACTTCTCCCAGGTGGCCCACTCCGGGACCAGCATGGCGTTAACGATGAGCACCCTTGGGGCGTCCTCGTGGGTCTTGAAGATCCCCACCGCCCGACCGGATTGGACCAAAAGGGTCTCGTCGTTCTCCAGCTCCTTCAGGCACCTGACGATGAGGTCGAAGTCCTCCCAGGAGCGGGCGGCCTTGCCGGTGCCGCCGTAGACGATGAGGTTGGCCGGATCCCCGGCCACCTCGGGGTCCAGGTTGTTCATGAGCATCCTCAGGGCCGCCTCCTGGAGCCAGCCCTTGCAGTTCAATACCGTTCCCCTTGGGGCCCGCACTTCGCGCACGGCCACCTTATCGCCCATACCCCTCCCCTCCTCACGCGGATCTTTCGCACCCATTCTATCACTTTCAGATCTGGGACTGCAAACGTGGCCAAAGGATCAGGGCTGCCGCGCCCAAGACAAAAATACCTCCCAGTGCCTGAAGGGGCTCCAACCGCTCTCCCAAGATCAGCGCCGCCCATAAGGCGGCCAACAGGGGCTCCAAGGTGGAGATGAGGGAAGCATGGCCTGCCCGCATGCGCCGCAGCGCCACAAGATAGATCCCGTAACTCCCCAATGTGGGAAACAGGGCGATGCACAGGATCAGCGCCCACCCCGCGGGAGGCAGGGAGGGCACCACCTCTCCACCGGCGAGGTGAGCGCTCCAGATCACCAATCCACCCAGGGTGAAACCCCAAAAGAGTAGGGCCCAGGGATCGCGATCCCGCACCAAACGCTTCCCTCCCACGTTGTACACCGCCACGGAGAACGCCGCCAAGAGGGCGAATCCCACCCCCGGGCCGTTCACCGCGAATTTTTCCAAGCGATACCCCTGGGCGATGAGGAAGATCCCCGCCAACGTGGCCACCAACGCCGCCACCTCCCTTTTCCCCAGGGGTTCCCGCAGAAAGATCCGGGAGAGGACAAGTACCATCGCCGGATAGGCATAGAGGACCACGATGGCCGCGGTGACGGAGATGTATTGGAGGGCGAGGTAGAAGCCCAGGTAATTGAACGCCACGCTGAAGACGCTGTAGAGGAAGAGCTTGGGGAGCGCTCCCATTTCGACCGCCCACCATCCCCGCCGCAGGGCCCAAGGGAGGAGGGCTCCCCAAGCGAACAGCACCCGGAAGGCGACCACTTGGAAAGGAGTGGCTCCGAGTCCGTACAGTACCTTCCCCAGGATGCCGAGCCAAGACCACATGAACACCGCGGAAAGGACCAGGACCGCCGCCCGAAGCTCGCCCATACACGCACTTTAACGCCGACCATCGGGTGGGAAAAATCAGGATTACCCGGTCGGAGCTTGGGGCAAAATAAAAGCGGCACGGGAGCCCGTGCCGCTGGGCATTGCTTGATAGGTTCCTTCTCAGGAACCCTCCACCGGCGTCCGCTCCTCCGCCGGGGCGAAGCCCACCTGGCGGGAGGCCTTGCGGAGCTTCACCTGCAGGCCCCGGTAGTAGGCGTCTAGCTCCGGGGAGACCGAGGGCGGGGTCTGGGAAAGGGCTTCCTCGAAGTGCTTCATCTTGACCTCGGTGGCGGAGATGTCCTCCCTGAGGGCCAACCGCCCCGCCTTGTGGCAGATCTCAGCGATGTCGGCCCCGGAATAGCCCTCGGTGCGGCGGGCGAGCTCCTCCAGGTCCACGTCCGGGGCCAAGGGCATCTCCCGGGTGTGGACGTTGAAAATGGCGAGCCGCGCCTTGTAGTCGGGCACCGGCACGTAAATGATCTCGTCGAAACGGCCGGGACGCAAAAGCGCCGGGTCGATGATGTCCGGACGGTTGGTGGCCCCGATCACCACCACCCCCCGGAGCTCCTCCAGGCCGTCGAGCTCCGAAAGGAGCTGGTTCACGATCCGCTCGGTCACATGGGGCTCCCCGAAGGCCATGCCCCGCCTGGGCGCCAGGGAGTCCAGCTCATCGAGGAAGATCACCGCCGGGGCCACCTGGCGCGCCCGCCGGAAAACCTCGGCGATCCGCTGCTCCGACTCCCCGTACCACTTGGAGAGGAGGTCCGAACCCTTGGCGGCGATGAAGTTGGCGTGGGACTCGGTGGCCACGGCTTTGGCCAACATGGTCTTCCCCGTCCCCGGGGGGCCGTAGAGGAGGATCCCCTTGGGGGGCGTGATACCGAGTCTCCGGAAGGCGTCGGGGTTCTTCAGGGGGAGCTCCACCGCCTCCCGCAAAAGTTGCTTCACCTCCTCGAGCCCACCGATGTCCTCCCAATGGACGCGGGGGACCTCGATGAGGACCTCCCGCATGGCCGAGGGCCGCACTTCCTTGAGGGCGCGATCGAAGTCCTCCCTTTTTACGATGAGCTCGTCCAGCACCTCCTTGGGGATGGTCTCCTGGTCCAGGTCGATCTTGGGGAGGACACGGCGCAGGGCGTTCATGGCCGCCTCCCGGCACAGGGCCGCGAGGTCGCTCCCCACGAACCCATGGGTGAGGTCGGCGTACTCGTCCAGGTTCACGTCCGGGGCCAGGGGCATCCCCCGGGTGTGGATCATGAGGATCTCCTTCCGGCCCTCCCTGTCCGGGGGCCGGATCTCGATCTCCCGGTCGAACCGCCCCGGGCGCCTGAGCGCCGGGTCGATGGCGTCGATGCGGTTGGTGGCCCCGATCACTATCACGTTCCGGCGCTCCTTGAGACCATCCATCAGGGTGAGGAGCTGGGCTACCACCCGCCGTTCCACCTCCCCCGTGACCTCGGAGCGCTTGGGGGCGATGGAGTCCAACTCGTCGATGAAGATAATGGCGGGGG
>MTNL01000230.1 GCA_002010365.1 Candidatus Acetothermia bacterium JdFR-50
GGCATTCTTTCCGTCTTCAGCCGCCGGCCGCACGCCTTCGATCGACGCCTCTCGGCCTTGGCGGACGCCGCCGCCGTGGCGGTGGAAAACGCTAGATTGTACAAGGAGGCACGCTATTTCTTTGAGGAATCCCCCGTGTCCTTGTGGGTGGAGGACCTCTCAGGCATAAAGCGGCGCTTGGATTCCTTGCGGGAGCAAGGGGTGACGGACCTGAAAGCTTACATCCGCTCGCATCCCGAATTCGTGACGGAGTGCCTCGGGCTCCTTCAGGTGGTGGAGGTGAACCGTACCACGTTGCACCTCTATAAAGCAAGGGACTTCCAGGAGCTACTCACCAAGCTCCCGGTTCTCATTCCTCAAGAAGTAAGTCCCCTTCTGGAGCGAGAATTGCAGGCGATTTGGGAGGGAAAGTTGGAGTTCGAAGGCGTCGGGATCAATCGCACCGCTGCAGGTGAGTCGATCCACATCTACCTGCGTTGGAGGGTGTTCCCGGGCCACGAAGACGACTACTCCCGCGTCCTGGTCTCAATCCTGAACATAACCGAGCGCGTCAGGGCGGAAGAGGAACTCAGAAGCTACGTGGAAAAGCTGGCTGCATTACACCGTACCGTTTGGGAACTTCAGCGGTGCCGTACAGTGGAAGAGGTTTGCCGTACGGCAGTGGAGGGTGCTCGAGGCATCTTGGGCTTCTCGGTGTGCAACATCGGCCTTGTCAAAGGCGATCTGGTGGAGCCGGTCTATTCGGTTGGCGATGTCCAACCTCAGCCCTTCCGGCGTGGGGAGGGACTGGTGTGGAGGTCGCTGGAGGAGGGCAGGAGCTTTTGGGGCAATGTGGAAGACTTGCCAGGGGCCAAGCCGGTGGATTCCCGTCTCAAGAGTGCAATCTCGGTTCCTATTGGGAACATCGGGATCTTCCAGGCGGCATCCTTTGAGCCGGATGCTTTCAGCGAGGACGATGTGAAGCTCGCCGAGATCCTGGCCGGGCATGTAAGCGAGGAGATCCGGCGGGTCCGGCTGGAGGAGGAGCTCCGGGAGCGCGCCATCCGGGATCCCCTAACGGGCTTATATAACCGCGGTCACCTGACGGAGGTCCTGGGCGAGGAGATTCGCCGTGCCGGAGAGGAGGGGAAGTCCCTGGTGGTGCTGGTGACGGACCTCGACAACTTCAAGTTGGTGAATGACCGGTTTGGTCATCCCTTCGGGGACGAAGTCCTCCAGGAGGTAGCACGGCTTTTGCGGGACGCGGTGCGTGATGAGGGCTTGGTGTTCCGGTATGGGGGAGACGAGTTTGTGGTTTTGCTACCCAAAATCGACGACGGTGCCGAGGAAATGGCCCGGCTCATAAAGGACGCGGTGACCCAATGGGCGGAAGAGAAGGGGCTCGCACCATTGGGATTTGGGATCAGCCTGGGAATGGCGATCTGGACACCGGCGGATCCCCTACCTCCCGAGGAGCTCCTCCGACGGGCCGACCGCGACCTCTACCGGCTGAAACGCCGTGGTTGAGTCCCTCCCGGAGGGCCGTCAACAGGAGGCGGGCCGAGTTCGCGCAGCAGAACCCAGTAGCGGCGTCCGTGGCCCCGGTGGAAGTAGAGCTCGAACACCCGCCCCTCGGAGGTGCGCACCAAGTAATGGTCCCGGTGCCGCCGGCGCCACCATGCCCTTTTGAGATCGAGTTTGCGCCACGAACGTAGGATCTCCACTACCTCGAAGGTTTTCCCCTTCCAAACGAACCTTTGGGGACGGCCGAAATCGCCGACCTTAACCTCCACTTCCTCGTCGATGAACCGTCCGATCTCCATCACTCCGGGAAACTGTGCAACCCCCCTGTTTGTACCACCACGACTCTCCCTTTCCGAGTCGTCCCGCCCTGCACCGTACCTACCGACTCACCCCGAAGCGCACGGATAAGGCCTCGGCATCGAGGAGCTTTATCGCCGGAGGATACAGCCCCCCTGAAAGTGGGTCCTCGACGGTGGCGTCTCGTTTAGTGGATCCCTGGGGCGTGGCAGCTTCCCGTTTGAATTTTTGCGAACCCAGGGCCGCTTGTCCGCTCCTTTCCCACCAACACAAGTATAAAAAGCTTTTACAACGCCTCAGGACCACAAAATACCTCCACCGTCCGCGCCCTCCTCTTCACCTCCTTCATCAGCCGCTCAAGCTGGTCGGTGGTGTAAAGGGAGGACCGGATCGGTTTAGGATGGTCGAGAGATTCCAACGGCGCATTGGGTGATGAACCCCTGAATTTTGGCACCTGCCTTAGGGTAGGGTTAGTGCCTGAGAAGGGGGATGGAATGGACAGGCGGCGCAAGTTTACCCCGCAGTTCAAGGCCAAGGTGGTGTGAATTCTTCGCTTGAGCCTTGTGCGCTCCCGCACCACACGTCCCTGCACATCCTCTACCACCGCATAGGTGAGCGCTTGTAGCAGTCGAACGCGATAGATTCCATACGCGTGCCCTCCTTTTGTGGCGGGTTAACCCCTGCCAAGGGCGCGCTTTCATAACATCACTACCCAAATGGGCTTCGGACCATTAGTGCGCAAGGAGAACTTGGCATAAGAGGAGATTGGCATAAAATGGATCTGTGATGCGGGCTTTGCTTAAGGGTTGGGTTGTATTGTTGGTGTTAGGCGTGGCTGCCCATGCTGGGTATGTGAACCTTCTCTCCCTTGATCTATCTCCCAACGGGGATTTGCTGCTGTTCGTGCAGATGAAGGACGTCTACGCCAGGACGGTGGGCGGGGAGGACCTGCGCCAGCTCACCGACGAGGGAAGCGTTGTTTGGGCTCGCTTCGCTCCCGATGGAACCCACTTCTACTATATCGCCATGCAGAACGGATATTACGTGGTGAGACGGGGCGATATAGAAGGGGATACCCGGGAAACCGTCTTGGCGGAGGAGGGCGTTAACTTCTTCTATGTGGCTCCATTCTTCGACGGCAAGAGGTTGGTGGTGGTCTCCGACCGGGAGGGGCAACCCGATCTTTGGATTTACCACTTGGAGGAAAAGGCCTTCACCAGGTTGACCAACACTCCGGGCCTCGAAGCCACTCCCGACGTATCCAGGGACGGAAACACCATCGCCTTCGTGGCCCTGTGGGAAGGGATGCAGAGTTGGGATGTCCACGTTATCCGGCTGGAAGGGGAAAACGTAAATTACGACGTTATCACCGAGGATCCCTTTTTCGACTGGGCTCCGCGGATCTCCCCCGATGGGAGATGGATCGCGTTCGAATCGAACCGCTCCGGTGATTCGGAGATCTGGGTGATGAGGGTTCGGGAGAACGGGTTTTACCTCACCCGGATCACCCATGATCGGTGGCGCAACGCTTTTCCCGCGTGGTCCCCTGATATGGAGAGGCTCGCTTTCGGGACCCGCCGAGATGGGGAAGATGCTTGGACCGTCTCGGTGGTGGAGACCTATTGAACTGGGATGAGTCCATCCTGA
>MTNL01000192.1 GCA_002010365.1 Candidatus Acetothermia bacterium JdFR-50
TGGCGAGTGCGAGAAGGTATGTCCCGTCCGGGTCCCCAACGAGTTCGACCGGGGGTTGTCGGAACGGGGCGCCATTTACATCCCCTTCCCCCAGGCGGTCCCCTCCACCTACACCCTGGACGAGGAAAGCTGCCTGGGGATCCGCCCCCTCATCTGCGGCAAGTGCGCCGAGGTATGTGAGCCGAACGCCATCGACTTCGACATGTCCGAGGAGATCATCGAGGAGGAAGTAGGAGCGATCGTCATCGCCACCGGCTACGACCTCTACGAGATGAAGGCGCTTCCAGAGTACGCACCGGACGATCCGGACGTGATCGACCCGTTACAGTTCGAGAGGCTGCTCTCCGCCACCGGCCCCACCAAGGGAGAGATCCGCCGCCCCTCGGACGGGAAGGTTCCCAAGACCGTGGTGTTCATAAAGTGCGCGGGCTCGCGGGATCCCGAGCTCCACAAGCCTTACTGCTCCGCCATCTGTTGCATGTACACCGCTAAGCACGCCCTCCTCTACAAGCACGCCGTGCCCGATGGCCGGGCCATCGTCTTCTACATCGACATCCGCGCCCCGGGCAAAGGATATGAGGAGTTCATCCACCGGGTGATGGAGGAGGATCGGGTCCTCTACATCCGGGGGAAAGTGGCGAAGGTCTTCCGCGAGGAGGACAAGCTCATCGTGTGGGGGGTGGATACCCTTTCGGGACAGCGGGTGGAGGTGGAAGCGGACCTGGTGGTGTTGGCCATGGCGGTGGTGCCTCCCAAAGAGGTGGAGGACCTCGCCCGGACGCTCCGGCTCTCGTGCCTGGACGAGAACGGGTTCCTCAAGGAGGCGCATCCCAAGCTCCGGCCGCTGGAGACCCTGGCGGGGGGGATCTTCATCGCCGGGGCGGCCCAGGGGCCCAAGGATATTCCCCAGGCGGTGACCCAGGGCTCCGGGGCCGCGGCCAAGGCCCTGGCCCTCCTTTCCGCCCCCGTGCTCACCCACTCCCCCGAGGTAGCGGAGGTGGATGAGGAGCTGTGCTCAGGCTGCCGCGTATGCGCCCCGCTCTGTCCGTACGGGGCCATCACCGTGGAGGAAATTGCCCGGGTTAATGAGCTTCTGTGCGAGGGATGCGGGACGTGCGTGGCCGCCTGCCCCAGTGGGGCTCTATCCCTACGCAATCTTGACGATGACCAGGTGGAGAGGATGGTGGAGGCGGCCCTGGAGGAGCTCGCGCCCGCCCGCGATGCGGTGGAGGTGAAGGGTGGCCGGTAATAATGGGTTCGAACCCAGGATCGTGGCTTTCCTCTGCCGGTGGTGTTCCTACGCCGGGGCAGATCTCGCGGGGACGAGTCGCATAAAGTATCCCCCGAACATTATCCCCATCCGGGTCCCCTGCTCCGGGCGAGTGGATCCCGCGTGGGTGCTGAAGGCGTTCGAAAAGGGGGCCGATGGGGTCTTTATCGGGGGATGTCACCCCGGCGATTGTCATTACATATCCGGGAACTACAAGGCCCGCCGGCGCGTGAGGCTGCTCAAGAAGATGCTTCCCCAGCTGGGGATAGAGCCGGAGAGGTTGCGCCTGGAGTGGATCTCCGCCACCGAGGGAAAGAGGTTCGCCGAGGTGGTGGCGGACTTCGTGAATGAACTCAGGGCCCTGGGCCCCACAAGCGTGACGAGTGATCGGTGATCAGTGATGTGCGAAAAAGGATTGAGGAGCGACTTAACCCAAACCCCATCACACATCGCCCATAACCCATCACGCCCGAAGGTCGCGGTCTACTGGACCGGGAGCTGCGGAGGGTGCGACGTCTCCTTCCTGGAAGTGGGGGAGGCCATCGTGGAGGTCCTCTCCCGGGTGGAGATCGTGTTCTGGCCCGCCCTGGCCGACGCCAAGCGCGCCGACCTGGAGGCCCTTCCCCCCGGCTACATCGATGTGGCCCTCATAAACGGGGTCATCCGCACCGAGGAGAACCGAGAGATGGCGGAGATTTTGCGGGCGAAGTCCAAGCACATCGTGGCTTACGGGGCCTGCGCGCACCTGGGGGGCGTCCCCTCCCTCGCCAACAAGTGGGGGAAGGAGGAGATCTTCCGCGCGGTGTTCGGCCCGGGGTTCCGGCCCGCGGCCCCAATCGAGGGCAACGGCGAGGCAATGCTCCCGGACCTCACCGAGGCGGCGGTGCCCTTGGAGCATGTGGTGTGGGTGGACTACACCGTCCCCGGGTGCCCCCCACCGGCGCCGCTGATCTCTCGGTTCTTCGCGGCTCTCCTCTCGGGGGAGATGCCGGAGCCCCCGTACATCTTCGCCAACGTGAAGGCCCTATGCGAGGAATGTCCCCGGGTGCGCCACGACGACCGCCGGATCGAGCAGATCGTACGTCCCCACGAGGTCGTTCCCGACCCGGAGGTGTGCCTCCTGGAGCAGGGGCTCATCTGTATGGGGCCCGTGACCCGGGGCGGGTGCAACGCCCCCTGCCCCGTGGCGGGGATGCCATGCACCGGTTGCCTCGGCCCCACCCCCGAGGCCGGGGACCCCGGGGCGGCGATGCTCTCCGCCCTGGCGTCTCTCGTGCGGTTCGAGGACGAAGGCGAGGAGTACTTCGCGCGGGAAGACGAGGTCATCGAGGCCCTGGCGGATCCCCTGGGGACCTTCTACATGTACTCCTTCGGGAAGTACCGGAGGAAGAGATGAAGAAACTCTTCATCGACCCGATAACCAGGCTCGAGGGGCACGGGAAGATCCTCCTCCTTTTGGACGATGAGGGTAAGCTGGTGGACGCCTTCCTCCAGATCCCAGAGCTCAAGGGCTTCGAGCTCTTCTGTCGGGGGCGTTTGGCGGAGGAGATGCCCCAGATCACCGAGAGGATCTGCGGCGTGTGTCCCGAGGCCCATCACTTGGCCTCGGCCAAGTGCTTGGACGCCTGCTTCGGGGCAGAGGTACCTGCGCCCGCGCGGGTCCAACGGGAACTCTTCTACAACGTCTACATCTTCTCCGACCATCTCCTGCACCTCATCTTCCTGGGGGGGCCGGACCTCCTTTTGGGGGCCGATGCTGAAAAGGCCAAGCGCAATTTCCTGGGGATCCTGGAGGCGTACTCCGAATTTGGGAAGAAGGTGGTGCGGGTCCGGGCGGGGGCGCAGAAGATCCTGGAGCTGATCGGAGGGAAGGCGATTCACCCAGTGTTCGCCCTCCCCGGCGGCGTGGCCAAGCCCCTCACGGAGGAAGACCGGGCGTTCGTGGAGGAGCGGGCGGCGGCGATGGTGGAGCTCGCCGGGGATCTGGTAGAACTCTTTCACGAGCGGATCCTCCCCGACCCCACCTTCCAGAGCTACCTCCTGGCGGAGGAGCTCAACTTCCCCACCCACTACATGGGATTGGTGGACGGAGATCTGGCACCCAACTTCTACGACGGGGCGCTGCGGATCGTCTCCGCCGAGGGGAAGGAGATCTACCACGGCCCCGCCCCGGA
>MTNL01000181.1 GCA_002010365.1 Candidatus Acetothermia bacterium JdFR-50
AAATGGAGCGGGCCAAGACCAAGGAGGAACGCAAAAGGGCGAGCGCCGAAATCTGCGCCCGGATCATCCGGGTGGTGAAGCCTTATTGCCAGGGGATCCATCTCATGCCCATGGGCTGGGAGGATCTGGTCCCGGAGATCCTAGAGCTGGCGGGAATAACGCCGTGACGCGTGATGGGTTACGCGTGACGGAAAAAGGCTTCACAAAACGGAAACTCGTCACGCGTTACCCGTCNCCCGTTACAGGTTCCTAAGGAGGTGGAGGTGCCCTACGATCCTACGAAGCTCGCCGACTGGAAGATCGCGGCGGAGGCGGAAAAGCACATGCCCACCCCCGAGGAGTGGGCGGAGAGGCTGGGGCTGAAAAAGGACGAGATCATCCCCTACGGCCGGATCGCCAAGCTCGACTACCTCAAGATCTACGAGCGGCTGAAGGACCGGCCCGACGGCAAATACATCGAGATCACCGCCATCACCCCAACCCCTCTGGGGGAAGGAAAGACCACCACCACCCTGGGCCTCATCGAGGGGCTGGCCAAGCGGGGGAAGAACGTGGGGGGCTGCATCCGGCAGCCCTCGGCGGGCCCCACCTTTAACATCAAGGGGACGGCCGCCGGGGGAGGGAACGCCCTCCTCATCCCCATGACCGAGTTCACCCTGGGCCTCACCGGGGACATCGATGCCATCACCAACGCCCACAACTTAGGGATGGTGGCCATCACCGCCCGGCTCCAGCACGAGTTCAACTACTCGGACGAGCAGCTGGCCAAGCGAAACCTAAAGCGCCTGAACATCGATCCGCGGCGGGTGGAGTGGCGGTGGGCGATCGACTTCTGCGCCCAGGCCCTGCGGCGGATCATCATCGGGCTCGGGGGCAAGATGGACGGGTTTATGATGGAGTCGGGGTTCCAGATCTCGGTCTCTTCCGAGCTCATGGCCATCCTCTCCATCGTGCGGGACCTCCGGGACCTCCGGGAGCGGATCGGTAAGATCACCCTGGCCTACGACAAGCGCGGGAACCCCATAACCGCCGAGGACCTGGAGGTGGCCGGGGCCATGGCCGCCTGGATGCGGAACACCATCAACCCCACCCTCTGCTGCACGGTGGAGTACCAGCCGGTGCTGGTGCACGCCGGTCCCTTCGCCAACATCGCCATCGGCCAGTCCTCGGTGATCGGAGACCTCTTGGGCCTGAAGCTCTTCGACTACCACGTGACCGAATCGGGCTTCGGGGCGGACATCGGATTTGAGAAGTTCTGGAACGTGAAATGCAGGATAAGCGGCCTCACCCCCAACGTCTCGGTGATCGTCTGCACCATCCGGGCCCTGAAGATGCATGGCGGCGGGCCGCGGGTGGTGCCGGGGCGGCCACTGGCCAAGGAGTACCAGGAGGAGAACCTGGAGCTGGTGGAGAAGGGCCTCCCCAACCTCCTGCACCACATCGAGACGGTGAAGAAGTCCGGGATAAAGCCGGTGGTGTGCATCAACCGCTTCTACACCGACACCGACGCCGAGATCGAGCTCGTGAAGCGTGCGGCGGAACAGGCCGGGGCCCGCTGCGCGGTCTCGGAACACTGGCTCAAGGGGGGAGAGGGGGCGCTAGAACTGGCGGACGCCGTCATCGAGGCCTGTGAGGAGCCGGTGGAGTTCCGCTACCTCTACCCACTGGACATGCCCCTTCGGCAGCGGGTGGAGCTCATCGCCAAGGAGGTATACGGGGCCGATGGGGTATCCTGGACGCCGGAGGCGGAGGCCAAGGCGAAGGTGTTCGAGGAGGACGAGCGCTTCCGGGACTACTACACCATGATGGTTAAGACCCATCTCTCGCTTTCCCACGATCCCAAACTGAAGGGCGTCCCCAAGGGCTGGGTCCTCCCGATCCGCGACATCCTGGTCTTCACCGGGGCGAAGTTCCTCTGCCCCATGGCGGGGGACATCAAGCTCATGCCCGGGACGAGCTCGGATCCCGCCTACCGGCGGATAGACATCGACGTGGAGACCGGCCAGGTGAAGGGTCTGTTCTGAGACTCCTCTTGGGAAAAATTGCGAACGGGGTCGCGGGTCCCTACACCCGGGCCCCGTTTTTCTCGGGACGGTGTCCATCCCCGGTCCCCTTCACGGGGACCCGGGGATATCCCCTTCCCCGCCGTGGGAGGGATGCGTCGGAGGGTCTCCGGGAAGGAGGAAGCGAAGCCATGGGGCACCTGTGGCGGGGTCCCGGAGGACTCGGGCCTCTATCCCGAAGGCCTCCCGGATGTTACCAGGGGACAAGACCTCCGCGGGAGGGCCGTGGGCGAAGAGCTTCCCCCCCGCGAGGAGGGCCAGCCGGGGCAAGGACGCGGCCAGGTTGAGATCGTGGAAGGTGGCCACCACCGTCACCCCTTCCCTCGCCCAATTCCGGAAAAGCTCCAGGAGATCGAGCTGGGCCTTGATGTCCAGGTGGGAGGTGGGCTCGTCCAAAAGCAGGGTCTCCGGTTCCCGGGCCAGGGCCACGGCGATGAACGCCTTTCTGAGCTCCCCTCCCGAGAGGGTGGAAAGCCGCCTCCCCGAGAGCCCCACAAGCCCCACCAACTCCAGCGCCCGTTGCACCGCGGCGTGGTCCCTCGGCCCCAGGCGGTCGGGGAAGCCCAGGTGGGGGAGCCGCCCAAGCTCCACGAGTTCCGCCACGGTGAAATCGAGGCTCGCCTCCGGGACCTGAGCCACTGCCCCGATCCTCCGGGCGATTTCCCGGGGACTGAACTCGGGGAGGGGCCGCCCGTCCAGATAGACCCGGCCTACCAATGGCCGCAGGACTCCCGTGATCACCCGCAGGAGGGTGGTCTTGCCCGCGCCGTTGGGCCCGATCACACCCAGCAACTCCCCTTCCCCGATCACCAGTTCCACCCCACGGATCACCGCCTTGCCCCCGTATCCGGCGGCCACGTCTTCCAGAGCGATCCTCATCCCGGCCTCCGCCGCAGAAGCCACAGGAAGAACGGCCCCCCGATGAGGGCGGTGACGATTCCCACGGGGAGCTCCGTGGGGGCCAAAACTATCCGTGCGAGGGTATCGGCCCACACCAGGAGAATCCCCCCTCCCAGGGCGGCCACGGGCAGGAGGGCCCGGTGGTCCGGTCCCAAGACGAGCCGGACGAGGTGGGGAACCACGAGCCCCACGAATCCCACCGTGCCGGCGACGGAGACGGAAACGGCGGTGAGCATGGTGGTGACGAAGAGGAGGAGCCGGCGCAGCCGGGCCGGCTCCACCCCCAGGAACCTGGCCCCCTCGTCTCCCAGGGCGAGGGCGTTTATGCGCCGGCCGAGTCCCCACAGGAGGAGAAAGCTCGGCCCCAACGCCGCCCCCAGGAGTCCCACCCGGGGCCAATCGGCCCTGACAAAGCTCCCCATGGTCCAGAAGACGATCTCCGCCAGCCGCCGGTCCCCGGCGGC
>MTNL01000149.1 GCA_002010365.1 Candidatus Acetothermia bacterium JdFR-50
GCACCGCACAGCGTACTTTTCCAAAACCCTCCAGCCGGGGGTGGTCTTCCGGGTGTCCAGGATCACCGCCCGGTAGGGAGCCACTGCTTCCACGAACCGCGCCGTGAGGGTGGCGATCCCCGAGAGCCGGGTGAGGAAATTGAGGGCGGTGCGTTCGGCGATGAGGATCCCGCGCAGGGGACCTTCCACCGTGGCCACAATATCCCCGGGCTGCACCGGCTCCCCGTCCCGTATATGCGGTCGGAACGAGATCCCTCGGTCCACGGCCCGAAAGACCTCGGCGCCGATGAACAGGCCACAGATAACCCCATGGGCTTTTGCGACGATCGCTCCCTTACCCCGAGCTCCCTCCTGCACGGTGGCCCGAGTGGTCACATCACCGGCTCCGATGTCCTCCTCCAGAGCGAGCCGGATAAGGGGCCTCGCTGCCCGGAGGACGCCTTCCTCTACGGACCTCAGCGCCCCAGGTGGAGACCGGTCCTCGTCCATGCGATCGCCCCTCCTTCCAACTCAAGATTAACGGGAATCCAAGCTCCTGCATAACGCGCACCACGGCGGCACTGCGATGACCGCTGCGGCAATGCACCGGATAAACGCGATCCTTGGGGAGGGAGGTCAAGCGACGGCGGAAGTCCGGGGAATAAAAATCGAGGTTCACGGTCCCGGAGATGTGAACCCCCGCGTACTCGGAGGGAATCCACACGTCTAGGATAACGAATCCGTCCTTCTCCCTGTTCCAATCCATAAGCTTAGACGCCCTATGGGGCGAAAGGAGGAAGGATAAGGATGTTTCTCCGGGGCGCTTAATGGGAAGATCCGCGCGAACCCACGCCACGATCCCTCCCCTCAGCTCGAAAACCCGGGGGAACCCGAGCTCCTCCATGAGAGCAACCGCCCTTGCACTGCAATTTCCGCTACAGCAGTAGAAGAGGTGGGTCCGCGTCCTCTCGAGTCAGCCTAGGCGGGAAACGGAAGTCAGGGGCGTGATAGTCGGGGTTCACCGCGCGGGGAAGTCTTTTCCCCCTGCGGGTTTTCAGGCAAGCTTCTCCCGCAGACGTGCCGACAGGTAATCGATGGCCCACACCAAGGCGATGATGAACAACATCACCGTACTCGCCTGCCGCCAGAGGTTTCCCGTGAGGTAGAAGAAGAGGGCCTGGCCGATGCCCCCGCCGCCCACCACTCCTACCACTGTGGCCATGCGGATGTTGATGTCCCAACGATACAAGGTGAACGAGATATAGGGGTTCACGATCTGGGGAATCACGGCGTAACGGAGGATCTGGAGGCGGTTGGCACCGGTGGCGGAGATGGCCTCGATGAGGCCGGGGTCGATGGACTCGAGCCGCTCGGCGTAGAGCTTCGTGAGATCCGCCACGGAATGCACGAACAGCGCCAATACCCCCGCGAAGGGGGCGAGATCCACTCGCACCCACACCAAGAAGAAGATGGCCCACACCACCGGCTCGATGGAGCGGATGATGCTCATCGCCCCCCGGATCACGGTGTAGATCGTCCGCCCGATAATCCCCCGCATGAGGTTGCGGGCAGCCAGGAAGGAGAGGGGCACCGCCACCATCACCGCGAAGGAAGTGGCGGTCATCGCCATGAAAACCGTGACGATGAGGGCCCGCACCGTCCGGAGGATGATGGAGGTATCGGGAGAGAAGAAAGAGCGCCAGAACTTCGCCGTGGAGCCCGCGTTGGTGAAGAGGCGCACGAGATCGTCCCAGGAGATGGTGACGGATACAGCGGCTACCAGGGCAATACACATAAGCCAAACCACATAGACCCCGGTACTTGTGCGCCACCACGGCTTCGGGACCCGTCCCTCCATGGTGAAGGGACGAAGTGTGAGTCCTGAAACACGCTCGTGGAGAGGAGGTCGAAGGAGGAGGGGCACCACCGGGAGGACGCTCACGTGCCAGAGGATCCAGTACACGCACCTCTGGCATAACGTCGGGCTCCCTCCATCTGTGCGGCGAAGCTCGAGCCGCGCCACCCGGTGGCCGAATGAGCGCCCGAAGGATTCCCACAGGGCCGCCGCCTCCACCACCCCAACCCCCAGCACCCACCACGGGACGAGGGTGTAGCCGATCTGCCCAGTGGAGAGGCGGATAATGACGTAATTCATGAGGAGCCAAAGTATCCCCACGGCCCCCATGTCCAAAAGGGCGATGGAGAACAGCTTCCTCAGATTACGGGAGCCGAAGTAGAAGAAATCGCCGATGACGTCCAAGTCCATCCACCGCGGTTTTTCCTTCAAATACGCCTCGGGATATCGCGGTGGCATCAGGTAATCCTTTCCCGGAGCCTACCGGATAAGTAGTCCATGGCCCAGACCACGGCTACAATGGTGGCCACCACCGCCCCAAGGAGGGCCCACTTACCCTCGTTCTTGTAGTAGAAAAGCATATCGCCGATCCCACCGCCCCCTACCAGGGCGATCACCGTGGACATACGCACGTTGATGTCCCATCGGTATAACGTGAAGGCCCAAAAGGAAGGGATCACCTGTGGAAGGACGGCGTAACGGATGACCTCGACCCGACTTCCCCCCGCGGCCACCACCGCCTCCACCGGCCCGGGGTCAATTCCCTCAACCTGCTCCGAGTAGAGTTTCCCCAGGGCAGCGATGGTGTGGATGGTCAACGCCATGATCCCCGCCAAGGGCGAACCCCAACGGATCCAGATGGCGAAGACCACCGCCCAAAGCATCGTCTCGATGGAACGGAAGACGTTGAAGAAACCCCGAACGACCCCGTAGACGAGCCAGCCCACGGGGCTGAAGCCCATGATGTTCCGGGCCCCAAAGAAAGAGAGGGGAAGCGCCACCGCAGCGCCCAGAACGGTGGCCAACAGCGCCATGAAGATCGTTACCACCATAAGGTCCAGGATCGCGTAGGGAAGCCCCCGGAGCTCGAAGGCAGGGTCCGGCCTAAGGAAATACCGGAAGTCCGGGGGGAAGATCTCCCCGAGCATCTCCCGGGCACGGCGGCTCGGATGGATGAGGGCCTCGGGATCGATCTTGACGATGTGCCATCCCAACGCCACCGTGAGCGCCAAAAGCAATAGAGCCGTCACCCCCCATTGCGTCCTCCAGAAGGGCTTCCCCACGGCCCGACCCCTGAGGAACTCCTCCTTGGTGAGGGGGCGCTCGACCTTCCTCTCCAGCTTGAGGGCCCTCTCGCCGAGGCTGTAGCCGGTTACCTGGCAGATGATCGCCATGGCCAGGGTCCCCAACACCGCCGCGGGCCAGCCCCAGAGGGGAAGGGTGAGGGTGCTGTAGAACCGCTCGAGGGGAACGCGCCACCAGTAGTCGTTCAGGAAGTACATGACCCCGTAGGCCACATACCCCCAACTCATCCAATCCAAAAGCAGGGCAAGGCCC
>MTNL01000045.1 GCA_002010365.1 Candidatus Acetothermia bacterium JdFR-50
TCGGATCCAAATAGTAGAACGCTATCGTCGTGCCAGACGGGAACCGGTTGAATCCAAGCGCAGCTTGCAGATCCTCCAGCAGCCCGAAATCGTATACGAACACCCCGCTGTCCGGTGCCGTCTCCCACGCAAAGAACACAACAGGCGCAACCTTCACATTGTTGATGGTGTACGTCCCATCAAGCCAGCTGTCCGGATAGATAATGTACCGCGGACCATCGTAGATGTTATACCAGCGGATCGGCCTCGCCATGTCCACAACCTGTGAACCAGACTGCACGACCCCTCCGTACATCTTCAGGGAACAGAAGGTGTTGATCACGGAACTTACCGTCTGATTGTGCGGTGGATTCCAGCTGCCGGGATTCACAATCACAAAGAAAGGCACGTAATCGATCTCAGTGGGATCGAGGTTCTCGTCTTCGTCCACGATGGTGACACGGACGTTACACATCACACCACAGCCATACTCCAAAATCCCGGGCTCAACCGTGATGGTGGAAACGGTGTCAACGATCTTGAGTTGATCTTGATCAATAAGCCGTTCATCGAAATCTGCCGCCACTATGAGAACAAGTGTATCCATGTTCTCGAAACGGCCAGCGTCATCCTCGAGGCCAGCTTCGTGAATATCAGCGCGATAAGTCTGCTTGCGCTGAGGCAAGTCCGAAACCGTCGCATCAAACGGAGAAGGATCGACATCTTCATCGACATAAAGCCATGTACCTTCGTTCCAACTCACCACGGTACCGAGGGAGGTGTCCCCGAGCTCATGTTCCATCTGATTGATGTCCTGCCAATCCTTGCGGTCGCCTACTTGGACCCATACCTTGTTGCCGTTGCCGTCCACCCAATAGTAGATCCCGGACTGGTTAGGGATCTCCTTAAATGTCGCGTCTTCTTTCTCGATGTATGCACCTGTCTTAAAATCGAAGATTACCAGATCGGCGGTGAACTCACCGGGAGGGCAAGCGCCCAGTTCACGGTCGTCCACCACCACCCAAAAACGCCTACCCTCCCAAATAGTCGTGATCTTGTTCCCGTTGGAGTCAGCAAAGTATGCGTCGAATGCCCAGGCCACGGTACCGAACACCATGGCCACCAATGCCACTATGCCTACAAAAACTCCTTTTTTCATCAAATCCTTACCCCCTTTCATTTGAGGTCCCATGGTCTTTGTGCCCGGCATATTCCCTCCCTTCTACTACATCACCTCCATCCCCTCTGTCATCCGGGGCAAGCGGCACGATCCTACCCATGGAAATTGCATATGTCAAGAGATGATCGCTTAAATCAGCCGCCATCCCCTCTCCTCCATTGGGCGGTATGGTAAATCACACTCCCCTACCCTGTCAAATAGAGTTGGACACAAAAGTTTGCGTTGCTTTATCGGAGCCCCGAAGTCGGCGCGTCCCCCCAGGGCAGGACAAACGTCCCTTGGATGTGATTTCCATCACCGGAGAACACCCTGCCGGCACACCCCAAAGAAGGGGCTCACGCAATCAGCCGACTTCCACCCGAACGGAAAATTCCTGCACCGGGCGCTCCTCCCATGGGCGGAGGTAGGAGAAACTCAGTGTCCCTGTACCCGAAGTTTTGGCTTCATAACGGAAAAGGAAAAGCCCACCGCCTCCGACAGGCTTTCCCATAGCGATGTACTCAGCTCCCCCAACCCGTGCGAAGATGTTCGGTTCCTCCACAGGTTTCCATGTGTAGCCAGTGGTAGGATTTCCTTGAAGCATTACCAGGAGCTTTTCCCCCGGCATTAGCCGAACGACGGTCCCCTCATCGGCCTCGTCGATGAGCTTGTAAACGGAAAGGGAGATGCCACACACCGAAGCCTGAGCCATGCTCCTGCCGAAGGCCTCGGTCCCACCAGGAGAAAGGAGCTCTATTTGGGCCCGGAAGACACCCACCGAGGTCTCGATCACCGCTGTATAACGCCCCGGCTCCACCGGATCGCCGGCAGAATCGGTGAAAGCCCACCGCCCTATCCATTCCGCCGCCGGCACGGGATAGGAATAAGAAGAATCGGCGAAAACCGACACGCCTTGCTCGTCAAGGACGGAAAACGCCTTTATAAGAAGCTCTTGACACATACACACGCATGGTTCCTGACGGGTAAGCTCAAGGGCCACTTTCTCCCCAGCGGAGAAGCGGAAGATCCCGATCGTTACCTCCGCGGGCTCGCTCGCAGAAACCTTGCTCGAGGCGCTCACGCTTACCTGGGCGAAAGAGACCGCTGGAATCCCTACCAACACCATCAGAAGAAAAAAGCTTCTCATCGCATCGTCACCTCCACTCCAGTTTACACCTTCGATCTCTGTCCGGTTTTTTTCAACGACTCAGACAACAAGTTAAAAAAAAGAGGGCGCGGGAAAATTCACCCGACGCCCTTTTCGCCAACCTCTGGGCGAAAAGATGGACCTCAGCCTTGGGGACCACCCTCCGCTCGGTAGACCACCTCTCCATCGATGAGCACAAGCTCCACCCGGCTCCGGGCGACGTCGAAGGGGTGAGCGGCCAGGACCACGAGATCAGCGTCCTTCCCCGGGGCGATGGAGCCCACCCGGTCGTCGATCCCCAGGATCTCCGCGGGGTAAAGGGTGATCGCTTTCAGGGCCTCCCCCTCGTCCATTCCCTCCCGCACCGCCAAGGCGGCATCGAACAGGATGTATTTCACCGCCGACATCTGGTCGGTCTGGATCGCCACCTTCACCCCGGCCCGAGAAAGTTCCACTGGGTTCCTGGGGTTCATGCCCCGAAGTTCATATTTGGTGCGGGAAAATAGGATCGGTCCCACGACACAGGGAACACCCCGCTCGGCCAGGATGTCGGCCACCTTGTAGCCTTCTGTGGCGTGGATGAGCACCACTTTCTCAATCCCGAACTCGTCCGCGATCCTGAGGGCGGTCATGATGTCGTCGGCCCGGTGGCAGTGGATGTGGGCCGGGAGCTTCCCCATGAGCACCTGGGCGATGGCCTCGAGCTTCAGGTCCACCTCGAAGGGCTCGCCCTTCTTTTCGGCGTGTTCCTTCTTACGAAGGTAGTTTTGGGCCTTGGTGAGCCATTCCCTGAGCAAGGCGGCATTTCCCATGCGGGTTGAGGGGAGCTTCTTCTGTTCGCCGTAGACGCGTTTGGGGTTTTCCCCAAGGGCCATCTTCATCCCCCCGGGGGCCTTGAGGAGCATCTCCTCCACGGTGCGGCCCCGCGTCTTTATCACCGCGGTCTGTCCCCCGATCAGATTGGCACTCCCCGGGCCAGTGTTAATGGTGGTAACCCCCCATTTGCGCAGGTCCCCGAAGGCCATGTCCTCGGGGTGGATGGCGTCGATGGCCCGAAGGTGTGGCGTTATCGGCTCGGTCATCTCG
>MTNL01000039.1 GCA_002010365.1 Candidatus Acetothermia bacterium JdFR-50
TACATGGCCCGGAAGTACCACGGGATCCCCATCGAGCTTATCCAGGAAAAACTCGGCCATACCACCCCCGCCGTCACCCGCCGCTACATCGGGATCACCGACGACGAGATCGAAGACGTGGAAAACCGCGTCAACCTCTAGGCTCTTCAAATCCTTCACGTGTCCTCCATTTTCCCGAGCCCTTGTCCCAGTGGACTTCAGGCAGCTTTGTTATGAAACTGTTGACTTTGATATAAAACTTGCGGCGGTGCGAGGACGTCCTTGCGGGAGTCGGGGTGGTGTCGTACAAAATTCCCGCGATGAAGAAGGGGATTTACCAGCGTATTGGGGAACTCGAAGAGGAAGGGATAGACGCGGTGGTGATCACCATCGTCGCCGCCGAGGGACCGGTGCCCCGGGAAGTCGGGGCGAAGATGATCGTCTATACAGACGGGAAGATCGAGGGAACGGTGGGGGGAGGTGCCCTCGAGAAAAAGGCGATCGAGGAGGCGTTGAAGATCCTCCAGGGCGAGGAACGGACACGCTTGTGCACCTATAACCTCGAAGAACTCGGGATGATCTGCGGTGGACGGGCCACCCTTTACTACGAACGCCTCCTCCCCCCCATAACCCTTCACATCTTCGGCGCTGGCCACGTGGGGGAAAAGCTCTTTGCCCTAGCCAAGGAGGTACTGCCCTTCCGGGTGGCGATATATGACGTCCGGGAAGAGGCGCGGCAGAAGGTATCCGCGTTGTCCCTGCTCCCGTCCTACGGGGAGGTGCCCGCGCTCAAGGACATCGATTACGCCTTCATCTGTACCCACTCACATCAAGAGGACTACCACGCCCTCAAGGCCATCCTTTCCTCCCCGACCCCCCCTTGCTACGTGGGCCTTGTGGGCTCGCGGCCCAAGTGGGCCAAGATCAGGGAACGGCTCCTCGCGGAGGGAATACCCCCCGACAAGCTTGCCCGGGTCCATTGTCCCGTGGGACTACCTTTAGGGGGGAAAGACCCAGAGGCCATCGCGGTAAGCACCTTGGCGGAAATCCTCGCCCACCATCACGGTAAGCTGGAAGAGGCCCGGGCGCGCGTTGGGAAGTTGAGTTCAGGAAGCGGGTGAAGGCGTAAGATCGGCGAGGATCTCATCTATCTCCGACCCGTCCAGGGTCTCCCGGGCGAGGAGCTCCCCTGCGAGCTTGTCCAAGGCCTCACGGTATTGGGTTAACAAGGACCGGGCCCGGCGGTAACACTCCTCCACTATCCGGCGGATCTCCCGGTCGATGATGGCGTTAAGCTCCTCAGAATGCTCCTCGCTCTTTACGATCTCCTCGCCCAAGAACACGTTCAGCCGCTCCTCCGCCAGGCTCAGGGGCCCCACTTCCTCCGACATCCCGTACTCCACCACCATCTTCTTCGCCAGCTCCGTGGCCTGCTTGAGATCGTCGAAGGCGCCGGTGGAGGCCTGACCGGCCACGATCTCCTCCGCCGCCCGGCCGCCGAACAGGACGGTTATCCTGTCCAGGAGTTGGGCCTTGGTGAGGATGTAGCGGTCCTCGGTGGGCAGAGGCACGGTGGCGCCCAAGGCACCCTTGCCTCGCGGAATGATGGTGACCTTATGCACGGGATCGGCATGGGGGAGGAGCTTGGAGAGGAGGGCATGGCCGGACTCGTGATAGGCGATGATGCGCTTCTCCTCGTCGGAGATGTACATCCCCTGGCGCTTGAGGCCCATGAGCACCCGGTCCAGGGCCTCCTCGAAGTCCGACATCTCGATGTAGTCCTTGTTCTGGCGGGCAGCGAGGAGCGCAGCTTCGTTGCAGAGGTTGGCGAGATCCGCCCCGGCGAAACCTGGGGTACGTTTGGCCAAGACCTCTAGGTCCACGTCCGGAGCGAGTTTCTTATCGCGAGTGTGGACCTCGAGGATCGCCTTGCGGCCCCGCACGTCGGGAAGGGGGACAACGATCTTCCGGTCGAACCGCCCCGGCCGAAGGAGGGCAGGGTCCAGGACATCCGGGCGGTTTGTGGCGGCGAGGACGATCACCCCCGCGTTACCCTCGAACCCATCCATCTCCGCCAAAAGCTGGTTCAGAGTCTGTTCGCGTTCGTCGTGTCCTCCGCCGATCCCGGCGCCGCGTTTCCGCCCCACCGCGTCGATCTCGTCGATGAAGATGATGCAAGGGGCGTTCTGTTTCGCTTTCTGGAACATATCCCGCACCCGGGCCGCCCCCACCCCTACGAACATCTCCACGAAGTCGGAGCCGGAGATGGAGAAGAAGGGCACGTTGGCTTCCCCGGCGATAGCCCGAGCAAGCAGGGTCTTCCCGGTCCCGGGGGGGCCCACGAGGAGGATCCCCTTGGGGACGCGGGCGCCTAGGCGGGCGAAGCGACTGGGGTTCTTGAGGTAATCGACGATCTCCTTTACCTCCTCGATCACCTCATCGATCCCGGCCACATCCTTGAAAGTGACCTTGGTGTACTCTTTGGTGACGAGCTTGGCCCGGGATTGGGCGAAGGAAAGGGCCCCGCCCCCGGTTTGCATCCGGCGCATAAACCAAAGCCATACCCCGATGAGGAGTGCTACCGGAACTATGGTCCAGAGGATGAATTGCCAAAACAGGGATCCTTCCCCGGCGACCTCGTAGCGACGCGGGACCTTGTACTGGTCTAAGAGGTCCACGGGGTTCTCGTATTGAGGATCCACGGTGGTGGTAAAGGTCTCCCCGGTTTTGAGGATCCCCTTTATGGTGCTTCCCTTGATGATCACCTCGGCCACCCGACCGTCCTTTACCCAACGGACGAAGTCGGAATAACCCACCCTGACCTCCCCCCGGGGCCAAATCCCCTGGAGGATGATGAGGCCGAGGATAACGAGGATCACCAAGAAAGTAAGCGGGCGTAGACTCCGCAATCGGTTCATTCCTTCGATACCTCCAAGAAATTTTAAGCGATCTTAACCCACGCCACCAGGGCTTTCCTTGACCGCGTAGGGGGGAAGACATTATGATTTTGGCGATGCGCCCGTAGCTCAGCAGGATAGAGCAGCGGCTTCCTAAGCCGCAGGTCGGAGGTTCGAGTCCTCCCGGGCGTACGAGCCGGAGGGGTGCTGGAGCGGACGAACAGGCACGCCTGGAGAGCGTGTGCGCCCCAGAAGGGCGCCGTGGGTTCGAATCCCACCCCCTCCGCCAGGCCCGTGCACGGNGGGGGGTTAGCGGTCCCCTGTACCCAAAACCCGCTATANGTGGGGCCGATGGGCCTCCCGAGAGGTCCGGAGGCGGAAGCGGNCCGGGTNNGGAGGCGTCGACGGCCGAGCCCCCTACGACGCACACCGGTGAACCCCGCCAGGCCCGGAAGGGAGCAACGGTAAGCCGGTCCCTGCGGGTGATAGGGGAT
>MTNL01000038.1 GCA_002010365.1 Candidatus Acetothermia bacterium JdFR-50
CCCGAGGAGATCTACTTCTTTCCCAGAACCGTGTTCGTCGCTTCCTTCCTGGGAATGGCCAACCTGTGGCCGGGGTCTTTCCGTCGTATCCAGGGAGCCGCGTGCGTGGAGACCGAAGCCGGTGCCTTCCCGGTCAACGAAACCGATCTTCCCGAGGGAAAGGAGGTATACCTCTTCTTTCGCCCCGAGGACGTGGAGGAGGGGGCCGGGGAGCTGGAAGCGGAGGTGACGGAGGTCGAGTTCCGCGGGGACCGCTGGGAGGTCCGCGGCCGCGTGGGAACGCTTCCCGTCGTGTTCTTCTCCTCGGAGGATCACGCCGTGGGAAGCAGGGTGAGGCTCGGGTTCCGCCGGCGGCCGAGGACCCTTTCGCGACGCCCGCGGGACTCCATTTGTCCGTAAATTTTGAGACGTCTTAAATTGACAAGGACCGATTTTGGGGCTCCATTAAAATCGGAGTGAGGAGGGGATCAGAGTGAAGGGCATAGGGGCTTGGTTGTTTCTTGTGTCTTCGATCCTTTTGGTCATCCTGCCCGCCCACGGAGCGCCCCGGGATGTGGAATTCGCAGGACAGGTGATCGTGGGCACAGCGGGGGGCGCCCTGTTGGGAATGGTGGGGAGTTGGGTGGGTTCCGGGGTCTGCCGGGCCACGGCGGGGGAGGGTGAGGACGTCGCCACCCTCTGCCGGATGCCCGGGATATACGGATACCTCCTCGGCGTTCCCGTGGGAGCGACCCTGGGGGTGGGCATCGCGGGCGCTTCCTTTGGGATGGAAGGGGACCTTTTCCTGACCGCTGCCGGAGCGGTGGTGGGAGAAGCCTTGGGGATAGGGATCTTGGCGGTGCTTCAGGGCACAGTGGGCGAGGGAAGCGTGTCCTTCGCCGCCGCCTACGGCCTCGTTCCCTTCCTCAGCGCGGCCCTCGCCACCATGGGCTACGGCTTGGGGTCAAATGCGGCGTGGGGATACAACGCCGAAATGGAGGGAATCTTCCTCGCTTTCGGAATGGAGAGGGTTTCCTTGCCGGTGCCCTGACGGACCCGGTGTGCCTTTTGGGTTGAAGGGAACGGGCCGAGGGAGTAAGAGGGATGAGCGATGGTAACCATAAAAGATATCGCTAGGGCTGCGGGGGTCTCCCCCTCCACCGTCTCACGGGCGCTCAACGACTCGCCGCTTATCCGCCAAAGCACCAAGGAGCGCATCAAGCGCCTGGCAGCGGAGCTCGGATATGAGCGAAACGAGCTCGCGCGGAGCCTCGTCAAGGGCCGCACCCGGGCCTTAGGGCTTCTGGTCCCCGATATCACCAATCCCTTCTTCGCCGAGATCACCAAAGGGGTGGAGGATGCGGCCCAGACGCGGGGCTATGGGGTGATCCTCTGCAACACCGGCGACGATCCCCAACGGGAACTGGCCTATGGGCTTCTTTTGCGGCGCAAGCGCGTGGATGGCCAGATCATCACTTCTGTGGCGTTGGAAGACCCATTTTTGCCGGAACTTTCCCGCACAAAAACCCCGTTCGTGCTCGTTTCACGCACCTCCAACACCGTGGACGCTCCCTATGTGATCGTGGACGACGAATGGGGAGCGGAGCTTGCCGCCGACCATCTCCTCAAGCTGGGGCACCGGCGAATCGCGTGCATAAGCGGCCCGGAGGACGTAGGCCCCGGAAAGGTAAGGGCCGAGGCCTTCGTCCGCCATCTCTCTTCCCACGGGATCGAGCTTCCCCGTACCTGGGTCCGCCACACGGAGTTCACCTGGGAAGGAGGGGAGCGGGTGGCGTCCGAGATCCTGGCCAAGCGGCGCCGTCCCACGGCGATATTCGCCGCCAACGACCTCATCGCCCTGGGGGTGCTGGTGGCGGCCCACAAACGGGGACTCTCGGTGCCGGAAGAACTCTCGGTGGTGGGGTTCGACGATATCGCCTACGCTTCCTTGCCCCTGATCGAACTCACCACCGTGGCCCAACCCGCATACAAAATGGGGTACCTGGCGGCGGAATGGCTTATGGACCTTTTAGAGGGCAAACGCCGGAAAAAACTGCAAAAGCGGGTGCGCCCGACGCTCATGGTCCGTAAGACCACTGCCCCACCCGCCTGACCCACCGTGACCCGTCAGCCCAGGACCTCACGCACCAACTCCGCCACCTGGGCCGGGGTGCGGGCCACGGGGATGCCATATGATTCCAGGGTCCTGGCCTTCGCCTCCGCCGTTCCCTCCGAGCCCGAGATGATCGCCCCGGCATGGCCCATACGCTTCCCCGGCGGGGCGGAGAACCCGGCGATGTAGGCCACCATGGGCTTGCCCAATTTCTCGGCGGCGAACCGGGCCGCCTCCTCCTCGGCGGTCCCCCCAATCTCCCCCACCAAGACCACCAGCTCCGTCTCCGGATCCGCGGCGAAGAGCTCCAGGATGTCCACGAAGGAGCTCCCCACGATGGGATCTCCCCCGATCCCCACCACGGTGGACTGGCCGATCCCGGCCCGGGAAAGATGGGATGCGATCTCATAGGTCAGGGTGCCGGAGCGGGAGACGATTCCCACCGGCCCCGGGGTGAAAACCTCTCCCGGCATGATCCCCACCTTTGCCCGACCCGGGGATATCACCCCCGGACAGTTGGGCCCTATCAGCCGTACCCCCTGAAGCCTGAGGAGGTGAAAAACCCGGAGCATCTCGTGGACCGGGACCCCTTCGGTGATGGTCACGATCAAGGGGATCCCCGCATCGGCCGCCTCCAGGATGGCGTCGGGGGCGAAACGGGCGGGAACGAACACGATGGAGGTGTTGATCTCGGGGTGGTCCCTCAAGGCCTCATCCACCGCGTCGTAGACCGGCACCCCTTCCAGCTCTTGCCCCCCTTTGCCCGGGGTCACCCCTGCCACCACCGCGGTGCCGTAGGCGAGCATCCGCTTGGTGTGAAAAGAACCTTCGCTTCCGGTGATTCCTTGGACGAGAAGCCTGGTTTCCTTGCCGACGAGGATCGCCAACTCACTCCCCCCTTTTCGTCCTTTCCGGGTTTCGATTGTAACTCACGCACGAAGGAAACGCGTACCCCGTCCGCACGGAATTTGCAGCGAAACTCCCCTAGCAACAGGATCAAGGAACACCAGGGGAACTAAAGCTCCAACATACCATCCTTTACGAGGGCCTTGGAATCGAGATAGACGGTGGGATCCCGGAGGGTCCCGTCCAGATGGATGGAACTCGCGACGGTGCCGCCCAGGTGGACGTTGCCCCCGAACCCGAAATGGGCCGATCCCCGCATGCGTTCGTCCTCCACCAGGTTCCCGGTGCGGGCGGCCTTGGGATTGGTCCCCATGCCGAACTCGGCGATAAAAGAGGCGTTCGCATCCTTCCCCAAGGCCCGCCGGAGCGTT
>MTNL01000202.1 GCA_002010365.1 Candidatus Acetothermia bacterium JdFR-50
CGTGAGATCGGTGTAGGCGTAAGCGGGGGCGGTGGGATCGAAGCCCATCACACCGCTGAGCTGCGCGGGACCCAAGGGACCGGAAATCTCGAACTTGACGGAGGACGGACTGGGATCGGCATAGACGGTGGTCGTGAGATCAAATCCCGCCACCGTATAGGTCAGAACGAGCTTCGTGTACGCCAAAGACGTGGAAGGAAGAAGGTTAAGCTCTCCGCTCCAGGAACCCGAGATCTGGGCCAAACCCGCTACACCAAGTAGCAATGCCGCAAATGTAAACGCAAGAGCCCGCTTCATAACTTACATCACCCTCCTTTTGCTCATTTTTTGCCCGGTTTATCCCGTGAAATTATCCCTGCTTCGTCACCTCCTCACGTCTAGAATTTCTCAAGCAGCCTCTATTATAGAAAGCTCAGAAACTACGGTCAAGACCTATTGCGACTTTTCGAGTACCAAATATTTCGTCATCCACCCACAAAAGCAATCCCACCTGTCGGTGATCTTCAACGGAAACCTCGGCTATGGACAAAGTGTACCTCTTATTAGCCCTTATTATAGCGGCACAAGGAGGCGATGGCTGTGATAAAGATCACTTTGGTGTTGGTGCTGGGTGGCCTTTTCGGCCTCGCTTCGGCCGAGGAAATGCCTTCTTACCTGTGGGCCCAGCTTCCACTTCACCCGGCGACGGTAGCCGCCCTTTCTGATAAAGCCCAAACCCAAGGGATCCCGATGGCCGTGGCCACCGAAACCGGAACCCTTTCCTTCATCGGTGTTGACTCGGAGGATGAGCTTTTGGCCGCGAACACTTACCTTTACCTCGATGGACCGTTTTTCCTCTTGGGGGTCGCGGAAGGAAACGCCCTCGCCATGGTGCGAGGGGAACAGACCTCCGCCGAGATCATTTGTCTGGGGACCACATCTCCCCTTTCCCGATTGATCCCCATTCTGGACGAACTCGGCTTCCTCTCGCCGGGAACGGAGGTCGATTTCGTGGAAAAGAGGCTTTCCCTCAAGATTCCCGCTCCGCCTCCGGGGGTAAAACTCGACCCGGTCCTCTGGGGACTCCTGATCTCCCCCGACTGGTTCTCCTTCGCCCGGGATTACGGGCTTGAGCGGATCGGCCTGCGGGTGAAGGTGGTGGCGGAGGTTGGGGGTATGATCCCTGAATCCTACGAATCCTACATCCAAACCTCGTCCGACGGCCTGGTGGAGCTCTTCCTCCCCATCCCCTTGCTGGACGACCTCGCCCGCGAAAAGCCGGTGAAGATGGTTCGCCCGCCCTACAAGCCTCAGCCCATTGTCCCGGGGCGCCCGTAAGGAGGGAAGATGGTGCAGGGAAATTCTTCTGGTGTGATAGGTAAAAGAGGGTCCGAAGTTCCAACCCGGCCGTTCGGCAGGTTGGCCATGGCCATGGCCATGTTCGGAATCCTCCTTCTGGGGCTGGTCAGCTTCGGCCAGGTCGAGCTGGGTATCCTCTCCACGGACCTTCCCCACTGGCAGGAGCTAGCCGACGTGTTCCGCGCCCAAGGGGGCAGCGTGCAGCTCCATGCGTATTCGGAGAGTTACCTCTACCAACAGATCAACTTCCTCATCCCTTGGGGATTGTCCAAACTGGACATCGTGGAGGTCCTGGAGGAGTGGCTCGGGGGCGTCCACGGCAAGCTCCAGGATCTGTCCCCTTGGCGTGCGGAGCTGGAAGCAGCGGGGGTCGAAGTGGTGACGTACGGGGGGAGAGCTATAGGGGTCCGTCTCCCCTGGCGAGATGACGCCCTCGCTGGGGTGCCGAGCCGAGGCGATCCGGCAAAGGCCATAGGCTTCCTGAAGCTTATGGGACAGGAAAAACCGAGTTACCCGGTTCCCCAGGGCGTGGTGACAGCGAAGGTCCCCCCAACTACCACGCTCTCCATCGGTTCCATTGAGATAGGGAAACTGGAGATCAATCTCCCCTACGTGGATGGAGCCCTGGAACTTCTCCTTTCCACCGTCAAAAAGGCCGTCCCCACGGGGAACCTAGCTCCGCTGGCGTACCTTCCCTCGGCCGCCCGAGAGGCCATCTCCTTCGTGGCCAAGCTCGCCGGAATCCCCCTCTCCGCGGGAGGCACCGAGATCACCCTGCTGATAAAGCCCCTACGCCCCGGCACTAAGGTCGCTCCCCTGAGTGTGGGGCGGACGGTCCAGGCCCCCTCCGGGCTGCAGAAGGTCACCGTGCCCCTGGGAAGCCTGGAGGCTGTGCTCCAGGAGATATCGGCCCGCTATGGCGGTCAGGTCCTGATCAAGGTCCCCGCCACCCCCATCCCGTTGGCGATGACCTCGGAGGGGGTCGGGAAGATCCAGGCCGATGTCTACCACGCCGCCGGGTACCGGGGCGCGGGGGTCAAGATCGCGGTGATCGACGTGGGGTTCGTCGGCCTCTCGGCGTCCCAAGCCCGCGGCGACCTCCCCTACTCCGTGACCACCCGGGACTTCACCGGCCGGGGGATCGAATCCGACTACTCCCACGGCACCGCCGTGGCGGAGATCGTCCACGATGTGGCCCCCGACGCCCAGCTCTACCTCATCAAGATCGGGGATGAGGTGGACCTGGACAACGCCGTCGCGTACTGCATCTCCGAGGGAATCGACATCATCAACCACTCCCTCGGCTGGTACAACACCAACTTCTACGACGGCACCGGGACCATCGGTGACATCGTGCGCCGGGCCACCTCCGCGGGGATCCTGTGGGTCCAAGCCGCGGGGAACGATGCCCGCACCCACTGGGAGGGGAGCTTCACCGACACGGACGGCGACGGCTGGCTCGACACCGAGATAAGACTCACGGCGAGCTCCGGAGATCCCATCATGCTCTACTTCACCTGGGATGGCTGGCCCACCACCTCCGACGACTACGACCTTTTCCTCTACGGCCCCGGCGGGACCCTGGTGGCCTCATCCACCAAGACCCAGGCGGGGACCGAGGAGCCCACGGAGTTCATAAGCTATACCGCCGCCACAAGCGGTACCTACACGATAAGGATCCAGCGGGCGAGCGGATCGCCGCGTAGGTTGGAGCTCTTCTCCATTTACCAGGAGCTATCTCCTCATGTGGCGACGAGCTCCATGCCTGCCCCCGCCAACGCCGCCGAGGCCCTCACGGTAGGGGCGATCTCCTGGGACAACTACACCACGGGTCCCATCGAGGAATACTCCTCCCGCGGGCCCACCAACGACGGGCGCCAAAAGCCGGATCTCGTAGCACCGGACAACGTTTCCACCGGTGTCGCTCCCCATTACTCCACCTTCCAAGGGACCTCGGCCGCCGCGCCCCACCTGGCCGGT
>MTNL01000100.1 GCA_002010365.1 Candidatus Acetothermia bacterium JdFR-50
CACTCTCCCCTGCATCCCTGGCTCCACCGCGCTCTGCACCAGGGCGGAGAAAGGGGAATTGGCGATGGAATTCATGATCCCAATGGGGAGGAAAAGGCCAAGGCAGATGTAAAAACCCTCGGGTGGAATAAACCCGATGACGAGAATCCCGGTTCCCATCCCGATGACCCCGAAAAGGATGGTGTGGATTTTCTTTCTGAACCCACCCCAGGCGGCCAGAATCAGTCCGCCCAGTACCGCCCCAATTCCCCAGGCGGATTCGGTCCAGCCGAGTTCCAGTGCCCCCTTACCGAAGTACTCCTTGATGAGGAGTGGCATGAGGGTGCTCATGGGCTGTGCGATGAAGTTCAGAAACGCCGCGAGACACAGGAGGAGGAACAGGCCGCGCCAACTCCACACGTACCGGAAGCCCTCCGCGAGGTCGGCGAAATACGTGGGCCGCGCCGCGGTGGTCCGCTCGGGCTCTGGGATGGCGATGAAAAGCAGAGGGAGAACCGCGAAGATGAAGGTGAAGATATCTATTCCCATCACCCCGTACATGGGGAGGGTCGAGACGGCGATGGCTCCCAGAGGCGGGGACACGATGGAAAGGAGCCCATGCATGGTCTGGTTGAGGCCGGCGATGCGGGTTAGGTGTTCCTCGGGCACCAGGAGAGAGGTGGCTGCGGCCATGGCCGGCCAGTGCAGCGCCCCCGCGGCCGAGCGCAGGGCCATGACCAGGTAGATGTGCCAAATCTTAATGGCACCGACCCAGAAGAGGGACGCCAAAAGCCCCGCCAGGGCCGCAATCCCGCAGTCGACCCACACCATGAGCCACCGCCGGGGCACCCGATCCACTAACGTCCCGGTGAAGGGCCCGAGCAGCACTCTGGGCAACATGGCCACCAGGGACGCGGTGGCGAGCACCGTGGCCGAGCCCGTCTCCTGGGTGAGCCACCACACGAGGCCGAACTGGGCGATCCAGCTCCCGAAGAGGGACGCCTGCTGCCCAGCCCAGATGGTGAAGAACCGCGCCTTCCAGTCGCGCTCCATGTCACAGCTTGCGATACATGCCCTCCATCACGTAGAGGCGCACGAATCCCAGACGCTCGCAGGCTGAGAGCAGGAAAGCGTTACGCTCGTCCGCTTTGGTGAGGAGCCGGGGACAGCCAAGCTCCCGGGCCCGCCGCAGGGCCCACGAGAGCAGCTCTTCTTCCAACCTGCACCCCGGTGTTCCGGAAGAATGGCGAGGGAAGCGTTCGCCGCCCCCTTCTCCAGAAAAGGGGCGGTGAACGTGTAGATCCCGACCCACGTAGCCCCCCGCACCACCGCGTACCACTCCCGCACTCCCGGCTGCAGCCGGATCAGAGCCCGCACGTACCGGGGTGGGAGTTCCGGTTCCCCGAAAACCTCCCGGGAGCCCGGCTCCATGGCCTTGTAGCTCAAGCGCGCGGCCCCGGGGTCGAACATGTCGATCCTCATCACGGTATAACCCTCGGGGAGCGGGATCTCCTCCCCCACGGGCGGTTCGCACACGAGGTGCACCACGCGCTCGAACCGCACGAACCCCACGGACTCGTAAAGGCCTTTGGCGGGGAGGTTGTCCTCTAGGACGTGGAGGACCGCCCGCTTTCCGCCGTATGCGCGGGCGACCTCCAGGGCGTGCGCGAGGATCGCCCGGCCATAGCCCTTCCGGCGATGCCCTGGGGCCACCATCACTGTGCCGATGTACCAGGACCTCCGCCCCCGGTTGAGGGAAACGGCGGCCACGATCTCCCCTCTCACCTCGCCCACGTAGAAGAGGACGAACGGCCGCGGGGTGAGACGTTGGGTTGCCTTCAAGATCCCATAGAGCCTAATGTTCTTCCGCACCGCGGCCTCATCGAAGCCGGAGATCTCCAGTTCCCGGGGGAACGCACTTTTTAGGAGGTCTATCAGCTGCCTCACGTCCCGACGCGACAATTCTCTTATCCGCAACCTATCGGGTATCCCATAACCCACGGGATCTTCACCACTCCTCGAAGAAGCGCTTGAGCTCCTCCTTTATGCGCTTGCCCAGCTCCGAATAGTCCCACTTCTTGCTGGGTCGAGGGGACACGGCGAACCCAAACCAGAAGGTAAAGAGCGTGACAAGGAATAGAAGCCCAGCGGCCTGCCAATAGTTGAGCGGGGAAAGGAACCCGAAATAGCCCACGATGAGGGAATTGAAGATGACTTGGAAGATCCAGGCCCCGAGGAAGAAAAGGCCGATTTCCAAGCCGTACAAGTCCCCCCGGTCGAACTCGAGCAGTCCGAAGAGGGTCCGCGAAAGCCCCCTGCCGCTCCAAGCGAAGGTGATTATGGCCAGAAACCACAGGGACGCCGCTTGCCAGTAATTCAGGGGCTTGAGGAGTCCGAAGTGCCCCACCACGATGGAGTTGAAAAGCACCTGGATCACCCACGAAAAGAAAAAGAACGTCGCCGCGCCGCTCAATGAGAACGGCCCCCTAAAGATCCTCATCCTCTCCTCCTTTCTTTTTCAACGGGCTTCGATGCGGATGTGCCCGCTTCCCGTCTTGGCCTCTATGGCCGCGGGAGCATCCGGGACTGAGGGTAAGTCGCAATGGACATTCCCGTATTGTGACTCCGCCGCCAACCGGAAGCGTGCTCCCTTGGGGAGGAACAGGTTCATGTCCCCTGATCCGGTCCTGAGCCTCCAGACGCACCTCTCCCCGATGGGCGAATTCACGCGGATGTCTCCGCTTCCCGTGCTCACCTTTACGTCCCCCCCTAGTCCCTCCAGCCGCACATCGCCGGATCCCGTGCGGACGACGAGGTCTCCTCCGATTCCGGTCGCGATCACGTCCCCACTTCCCGTGTGGATCTCTACGTCATCGCCCGCGTCGTGGACGGCGACGTCGCCAGAGCCGGCGGTGGCCCGGAGCTCGCCCTCGATCCCGTGGATGCGGATATCCCCCGAGCCCGCCTTGATGTCCGCGTCACCTCCGATCCGGTGGAGCTCTACGTCCCCCGAGCCTGTGGTCACGGCCAGCGGTCCTTGGATTTCCGCGACTCGGATATCGCCTCCTCCGCTTTTGATCCGGGCCTCGCATCTTGGAGGTGCCTCAATCTCGTAATCGATGACGATCCACTCCAAGACCTTGCCGAAGAAACCGGGCCCGAGGATGTCCATGTACTTGGAGAGATCCCCTACCCTCACCTCCCGACCGAGCACTTCCACCGGGGGATCTTGCCGGATGAGCTCGGCCAGGCGCTCGGTCCGGGAAGGGGGGAAGGCGGATATCTCGAAAGTCCCTTGGATCACAACCCTGTCGGGCCGCCCCCGCCGCACCTCCAC
>MTNL01000067.1 GCA_002010365.1 Candidatus Acetothermia bacterium JdFR-50
GGGAGCTCGGCCTCGTCCGGGAGGGCTCCTGGGCCCTATGCTGGATCGTGGACTTCCCTCTCTTCAAGCTGGACGATGAGGGCCGTATTGCCACGGAGCATCACCCATTCACCGCGCCCCACCCCGACGATATGCCGTTCCTCGAGACCGACCCCCTGAAAGTCCGGGCGCGCTCCTATGATCTCGTGATCAACGGGATGGAGATCGCCTCCGGCTCCATCAGGATCCACCGCCGCGACCTCCAGGAGCGGATCTTCAAGCTGCTTGGGCTCACGGAGGAAGAGGCGCGGGAGAAGTTCGGGTTCCTGCTGCGGGCGTTGGAGTACGGGGCGCCGCCCCACGGGGGGATCGCCTTCGGGCTGGACCGATTGGTGATGGTGCTCGCGGGGGAGCGATCTATCCGCGAGGTGATCGCCTTCCCCAAGACCGCCACCGGCGCCTGTCCGCTAACCGGCGCCCCGGGGGAGGTCACCGAGGAGCAGCTCCGCGAGCTCCACTTGCGGGTCGAAAAATAAAAAAGACGCCGGAGTGTCCTCCGGCGTCACCGGCGATCTCCCACGGTTCGGCCTAGGAAAGGCCGAGGCATCGGCGCATGAGGCGCGGAGGGAGCGACCCACACGCGAGGATCGTGTCGTGCAACTCCCGCATGCTCTTTCCGGAGTTCACCGCCTTGAACTCCTCGATGAGCTTGAGGATCTCGAGCTTCCCCACGAGGTAGCTCATGGGCTGCGTTGGGGACGAGGTGTAGCGGCGCACCTCGGCCAGGGCGTTGGTGCGCTCGAGGCCCACTTCCTCCACCAGGAACTCCACCCCCTCTTCCACCGACATCCCCCGGGTATGCAGGGAAACGTCGAGGATGATCCGGGCCGCCCGCCAGAGTTGGTCGTTCAACCGCCCGAGCCGCTGGATCGGGTCCTCGATGAACCCCAACTGCTCCATTAGCTCCTCGCAGTAAAAGGCCCAGCCCTCGACGAAGAGGGACGAGAGGAACCCCGCGAGCTTGCGCGGTAGTTTCCCCACCCGGTTGGCGTAGCAGAGCTGGAGGTGGTGTCCCGGGTAGGCTTCGTGTAGCGCCGTCACCGGGATCTTGGCCCAATTGTGTCCCCGGAGCTTCTCCCGCTTCACCTCTTCCGGGGCATCCGGAGGGACAAGGGTGACGAGGAAAATCCCCTCCTGGACCGACTCCAGGGGTCCCGGTGGCATGTAGGCGGCGTAGGGGATCACCGGCGCCAGGAACGGTGGGGTGGGCTCGATCCGCAGTCTCTCCCCCTCGGGGATGGAGACGATTTCCCTCTCGATCACGAACCGCTTGGCCCGCTCCATCTCCCGGCGGTAGGCGTCGAGGAGCTCCTCGGCCGCGGGATGGTCGTCCTTCGCCCTCTCCAGGACCTCTCGCGCCGATTTATCGGGGTCTATCTCGCCGGCTATACGCTCCATCTCTTCCTTGGTTTGGCGGAAGAGTTCCCAGCCGAGCTCGTAAAGTTCGTCCGCGGTGTAGCCGAGCATGTGGTCCTCGCGGAGCATTTCCTCGAACAGCTCCGTTCCCACGGCGAAATCTCCCTTCGCGTTGGGGAGGACCTCGGACTCGAGGAAGGACACGTATCGCTCAGTGGCGGCCGCCGCCTCCCGGCCCGCGGAGAGGAGCTCGTCCTTGATGTCGGGGACGTGCTCCGCCAGGGAGGGGAGGAGCACGGTGTACAGGGCCACCCCCTGGCAGGCGGACTCGATGGCCACCTCGCACCACACCCGGGGCACCTCCTCGGGGACGATGTTCGCCATTCCCTCCTCCAGAACCCGGGGCACCTCCCGCAGCCGCCCAAGCACGCTCTGGAGCCGCTCGGGGAGCGGCGCGAAATCCCTAACGATAAGGGAGAAGATCCCGCCTAGGCATTCGCCGGGATAGGCCCCGGGATCGCGCTCATATCCCCGAAGCCTCTCGAACCCCCTCAGGAAGGATTTGACGATTCCGAGGAGAACCTCCCGGTCTATCCCCGCCTCGGGGGAAAGCTCCTCCGGGGGAAGCCCCTCGAGCACCTTCAGGGCCTCACGCAGGTGTGCTTTCTGGCGTTCGGTGTCCTCCGCCGTGTGGCGCCCCAGCCGATCGTCGTAGCGGTGATCGCCCAGATGGGTCGCGACCGTAGGCGCTTCCTCTAGCATCCGCTCGATGAAGGATTCCGCCCTCCGGTAGAACTCCGCGTCACGCTGTGTCATTTTTCCTCCCTTCTCCTTCCAAAAACTTCGTCACTGCGGCAGCGAATTCCTCGAAATCGCAGAGCTCCGTTTGGATAAACTGGTACAAAGACCCGTAATCCACCTCAAGATACTCGTGCACGAGAATGTTCCGTAGCCCAACCATTTTCTTAAGCTTCCGGGAGAGTTCCGGTGAGATTATCCCCCTTTCGGCAAGTACCTTTGGGATATCGCTATAGCGGTCCACTCGGCCCAGATTGAGTCCGGAGACCAGATGCGAGCCGATATCGATTACACACTGGCTGGCCGTCTGGAGGAGATGTGCTGCGTAGAGGCGAGTCTTCGGATCGCCCAGGAACTCCGCGGCCTCGATTCCCCGAAGTTCCTGCAGAAGCGAAAGGTTTTCTTCCAGCTTCCGGAGGCGCCGTGCGATCGTCTCACGATCTAATGCCAAATTTTCCCTCCTTTATGCGCTCCCTCATATAACGGTTCTCGAGCTCGTAAAGCGGTTTCAGGTCCAGATATTCTTGGATCGCCCGGGCTTCAAATCGCGCCCGCTTGATATCGTCCCTGGCGTAAACGAGCTTTCCCCGCGTTATTACCCGGTGTACAAGGAGCGGTGGGGCCCGGTTGAGGATCACGAGATCCACCGCGTCGGTCCCAAGGAGATCCGAAAGCTCGGCGATCATCTCCAAACGCCGCTCCAGGTACCGCTCCTCGGGGAGGTCGTCGGGCAAGAGGACCGCGATATCCACATCGCTCAAAGGCGTTCGCTTACCGGAGGCGGTGGAGCCGAAAAGATAAAGGGCCTCGAGACCCTTCCTCCGAGCGTAAACGCGCAACTTGCGTTCCAGCTCCTGGAGATCCATGACCGATCAAGTATGGCCGCACTCCGCCCCCGCCGCCACGGGCCGGGACTCTTCGAGGCGCATGATGGCGGGCACCGCGGTGGCCAGGAGCCCCGCAACCACCATCCCCGCCCCGCCCACCGCGTACCAGAACCGGACCCCGAAGATATCGGCCAGGGGGCCGGCCAAAAGGAGCGCCAGCGGCGCTATTCCCTGCGCCATGCTCGACATAAGCGAAAACACTCTCCCCTGCATCCCTGGCTCCACCGC
>MTNL01000018.1 GCA_002010365.1 Candidatus Acetothermia bacterium JdFR-50
GGGAGCAAGCCGCCACGTGTCTGGTGGCGGCGGGCGTGGGGGCGGTGATCGCCAAGTCCTTCGCCCGGATTTTCTTCCGCAACGCCATCAACAACGGGCTTTTGGTCCTGGAGATCCCCGAGGCGGTGGACGCGATCCAGCCCGGGGACGAGGTGGAGATCGACCCCGAGGCCGGGGTACTGCGGCACAAGGGACGCGAGTACCGCTTCCCGCCCCTGCCGCCCACGGTCATGGAGATCCTGCGGGACGGGGGCCTGATTCCCCACCTAAAAAAGGCGCTGGCGAAGGAGGGATAGATGGCGAAGTACCGGATCGCGTATCTTCCCGGGGACGGGGTGGGACCGGAGGTACTGGAGGCAGCTCGGATGGTGTTGGACGCGGTGGGGTTCGACGCCGAGTACGTTCATGGGGACGTGGGATGGAAGTTCTGGTGTGAGGAGGGGAATCCCCTACCGGAGCGCACCATCGAGATCCTACGGAACACTGATGCCTGCCTCTTCGGGGCCATAACCTCCAAGCCCAAGGACGAGGCCGAGGCGGAGCTCGCCCCCCACCTCAAGGGCAAGGGACTCTCCTACTTCTCCCCCATCGTGGCTCTCCGGCAGATGTTCGACCTCTACGCCAACGTCCGCCCCTGCAAGGCCTTCCCCGGAAACCCCCTGAACTACCGGGACGACATCGATCTCGTGGTTTTCCGGGAGAACACCGAGGGGCTCTACGCCGGTGTGGAGTTCCATCCGGTGCCCGATGAGGTGGTGGAGGTTCTGCGAAAGCACTCTCCTAAGATGGAGCGGTTCGCCGCGTTCCCGGGGGAGGAGTTAGCCGTCTCCTGCCGTATCTTCACCAAAAAGGGATGCGAGCGGATCGTCCGCGCCGCGTTCGAGTACGCCAAGGCCTACGGTTACCCCAGCGTCACGGTGGTGGAGAAGCCCAACGTGATCCGGGAGACCAGCGGGATGATGGTCCGCATCGCCCGGGAGGTGGCAAAGGATTACCCCGGGATCGAGCTCTGGGAGACAAACGTGGACGCCATGGCCATGTGGTTGGTGAAGAACCCCCAGGACTACGGGGTCCTGGTCACCTCGAACATGTTCGGGGACATCATTTCGGACCTCGCCGCGCAGCTCGTGGGGGGGCTGGGGTTCGCCTCGGCGGGGAACATCGGGGAGAACTACGGAGTCTTCGAGCCCACCCATGGCTCAGCCCCCAAGTACGCGGGCCAGCATAAAGTGAATCCCACCGCAGCCATCCTGGCAGGTAGGCTCATGCTCCAGTGGTTAGGGGAGACGGAGAAGGCGGAGCGGATCGAGCGGGCGGTGGCGGAGGTGATCGCGGAAGGAAGGGTGCGGACCTACGATCTCGGCGGGAACTCCTCCACCATGGAGATGGCCGAGGCCATCGCCGAACGGGCCCGGAGCGTGTGAGATGAGCCGGGAGATTGCCCCGGGCATCGTGGTAGATGGCCGTGTCTACTTCGGGAAGCCCGTGATCAAAGGGACAAGGGTCCCGGTGGAAATCGTGTTGGGGAAACTGGCCAGAGGGGCTTCCGTGGAGGAGGTGATGTCGGGGTACGATCTCTCCCGGGCACTGGTGCTCGCCGCGCTCCGTTATGCGACCGCGGTGATAGCCGAGGAAGAGGTGCACGTGGTCGGCTAATGTTGAAGCTGTTGGTGGGCGAAAACCTTCCCCACACATTGACAAAGATGCTCCGGGAAGCAGGCTATACGGTTTGGGACCTTAGGGAGCTTGGGCTGCGCGGAATTTCGGACCACCAGATCTTCAGAAGGGCCCAAGAACTGGAAGCCATTTTGTTATCAGCCGATAAGGGCTTCGGGAACTGGCTCCGTTTTCCACTGGGAAAGCACCATGGCATAGTGGTGGTACGGTTTCCCGTTGATGCCCGATTTGGGAGACGTATCACACCATAGTGCCGGCGCTGGGTAATTTGGAAAAGGGAAGACCTGCGTGGACGTTTATGTGTACTGCGTCCTGGGCAGGTAAGGATCCGTTCCCCGAAGGAGAAGGGTAATGGGTAAAACGGCGATCGAGAAGATCTTCGCGGCGCATACCGAGGAGGAGGTAGCGCCGGGGAAGGTCATCTGGCTGGGGATCGACGTCCGCACCGCCAGGGACTTCGCCGGCGCCAACGTGGTGAAACGCTTCTGCGAGGCCTACCCCGGGGACCGGGTGGCCGACCCGAAAAGGACCTTCTTTACTTTCGACTGCAACGCCCCCGCCAACACCATCGCCTACGCCCAGAACCAGCAGATCTGCCGGGTCTTCGCCCGCGAACAGGGGATCAGGGTCTACGACGTAGATTCCGGCATCGGGACCCATGTGTTGCTGGAGGAGGGGATCGCCGTCCCCGGGGCGACCCTAGTGGGAACCGATTCACACATGAACATCCTTGGGGCGGTGGGTGCCTTCGGCCAGGGGATGGGCGACGTGGACGTCGCTTTCGCCTTCCGCCACGGGCGGACCTGGTTCGAGGTACCCCCCACCATGAAGGTGGTGGTGCGGGGGCGCTACGAGTACCCGGTCACCGCCAAGGACCTCACCCTGTTCCTGCTGGGAAAGTTAGGGTCCCGCGGGGCGTTGGGGAAGGCGATGGAGATCTACGGTGAAGCGGTGGAAGCCCTGGACATGGCGGGGCGGATCACCCTCTGCTCCATGGCCACGGAGATGGGGGCGATCAGCGCGTTCCTCCCGTCCTCCGAACCCCTGTGGGAGTTCGTGGAGGGGACCACGGGCCGGCGGGATTTCCCGTATCCGGCCGCGGATCCCGACGCGGAGTACACGGAGGTCATCGAGCTCGACGTCTCGGGGCTTAAGCCGATGATCGCCGCCCCGCCCCGGCCGGACAACGTCCACGACGTGGCGGAGCTGGAGGGAGAGCGGGTGGACACGGTATTCGTGGGTTCCTGCACCAACGGCCGCTACGAGGACATCCGCCTGGTGGCCGAGATCCTAAAGGGAAGGGAGGTGGCCAAGGGCGTTGTCCTCAAGGTGGCCCCCGCCACCCGCAAGGTGTGGGGCCGCCTACTCAAGGAAGGGTGGTTGGAGATCCTATACGATGCTGGAGCAATCATCACCCACCCCTCCTGCGCTGGTTGTGCTCAAGGGCAAATCGGGATGACGGGGGAGGGGGAGGTGCAGCTCTCCACCGGGAACCGCAACTTCCCCGGGAAGCAGGGGAAGGGCCCCACCTACCTCTGCTCCCCGGCCACCGCCGCGGCCTCGGCCCTATTTGGAAAAATCACCTCCCCCGAGCGCCTATGAGGAGGAGGGAATGAAACCG
>MTNL01000099.1 GCA_002010365.1 Candidatus Acetothermia bacterium JdFR-50
GGTCTTGCCCACGGGAAGGCCTTTCTTAACGTAGACCTCGGCCTTCTCCACCCGCTGCGGCCGATAGAGGCCGGTGAACGGATCGGGCAGTACGGCCGGCATGCCGGTGCCGCGGATGGGCATCATGTCGTAAATCCAGTTGGAGCCAGCCACGGCGTTCCACGGCTCGTTGAACATCTCGCCGATGGCAATCCGTACAGTGCCACCTTCCTTCGGGTTCCCGGCCTCATCCGTCCAACGGAGGGTATAGGACCACAGCCAGGAACCGTAGGCACCACCGGCGAGGTCCACGGCCATGGCGAGACCCTTGCGCATGGGGAACACCGGCGACTCGTTGGCCAGCCAGACCCGCACCGAGTTTTCCATGGCGTATTCCAGGGCCTTCTCCATCAGCTGCAGACGCTCCTCGATGGTCTCGAAATCGTTGTAGGCCAGCTTCTTGAAGACATCATCAGCCTCGGGCTTCACGTAGTAGGCCTGCCAAAGCGGGACGCCCAACCCACGGTTGGTGTAGAAGAAGTCGAAGTTGCCACCCTGGTCCCGGGAGACCACCGTGGTGATCCACCCGCCGGTGTAGATGTGGAAGCATCCCTCGGCGGGATCGGTGAAGATCCAGCACTTGGCGAGGTCACGGGAGACCCCGTAGCGGCGGTCCACGGTGAACCCCAGCTGCTCCAAGAGCCCCGCCACGTAGTCGCCGATCTCCTTGCGGACGTCCTCCACGCGGATGAGGAAGATGATGGTCACCGGCTCGCCCTTGTAGTACCACTTGCCGTCGACGAGCTCGGCCCCGAGTTTGGGCATTTCCTCGAAGATCACCTCTTTCGCCTTCTCGAAATTGGGGGCGTACTTGGCCTCAAGCTCCCGGGCCTTCACCAAAAGCTTGGCGTAGTCCGGGAAGGTGGGGGTGATGGGGAGATAACGCGGGATGGCGAGGCCTTTGTAGAGCTCCTTAACGATGTAATCGCGGTCGACGAGCCAGTTCATCGCCTCTCGAATCCGAGGGACCGCGAAGGGATTAAGCATGCCGTTCTTAAACTCCTTGGGAGTTACATTGGGATCAGCAGGATAGGGGTTAAAAGTAAGCTCCGTATAGGCACCGTAGGCCGAGACGTAATAGAGGTTGGGGTCTTCGACCACCTTCTGGAATACATCGATGTCATCCACGGAGTATGCATATAGATCAGCCTCACCTGCTATCATGCGTTCTACAGCCTTAGCCATGTCAGGTTCGGAGAAGAAGATGACCTCATCGACCCAAGCCCCGGTACGTGCAAGGCCGACGAGCCCCACCGTAAAGAACAACAGACCGATCACAGATTTACGCCACATAAACACCTCCTTACGAGATTTTGGAAATTGAAAATTCTTGAAGTCCGCAGATCACCTCCTTTTATGCAGAAATTTTATAGCAGGGAAAGGCCAACGCGTCAAGATTTTCACGTGGAGAACAGCAATGGACCGCAACGGGAACAAGCGTGCCCCCTTCCGGAACCTCCGCTACAATTCTGTGATGGTGGAGAAAAGATTTGTCGCTGTTCTTGCCGTGGCTTTGTTGTCCTTCAATCTCCAATGCGGTGAATTACCTCCCGGGGTTATCGCCCGCTTGGGCGCAGGATATCTCGTGGCGGGATTCCAACGCGGAGATACGGTTTGGGCAGTAACTTCCATCGCGCTTGAACAATGGGATCTCTCACAAGACGCTTTGATATCGCAAATTCCCCTTCCATCGATGCCGCAACTGGCGTCATTCGCTTCGGATTCCGAAGATTTAGCACTTGCGTTTACGGACCATCGGATCTCGGTATTGAGGCTCCCAAGAGGAGAAGAAGTTACGACCTTCAGACTAAATGAGGGCGACGTTACCGCCCTCGCAATATCACCGGATGGTTCCTTAATAGCCGCCGGGGACGATGAGGGAAAAATTATAGTATGGAATACTCGTACAGCTTTTCCTATCGTCACATTTCATGTCTTAGAAAAAGCCGTCGAAAACCTTACCTTCTCACCGAAGGGTTCTATGTTGGCTTCTGCATTTAAATTTGACGACAAAGTATTCGTCTATGCACTTCCGGAAGGAAAGCTCGTTGGAAAATTTCCCTGGAACAAATGGGGTGTCCGTTGTATCGCCTTTTCCTCCGACTCGACATTGCTTGCCATCGGTGCCGGAGACGGAACCGTGCGGATATGGGATCTAAATGATCGCCGTCTTTTGCAAAATGCAAAAACAGGATCTAGCCCCGTGGCGCTATTGAGCTTTGTGGGGGATGGAAAACTGATAATCTTGGATTCCGTGGGGCGCGTGTTCCGTTGGGACAACGAGGAAGGAGTTATAGGGCCCCTCTTTACGTTGGACGTGAATGCACCATACGTCACCGCATGTCCTCCGGAGTCTTTGGTGTACCATCCGCCTGAAGGCCCACTTTCCCTTTGGAGTCTAGCGAGCGGAGCTCGAAAGGCTATATTGGGCGAGAATAGATATAAAGGCCGATTTACAGCGGCCGCCTTCTGCCCCGAGGGCGATTGCTTCGCCGCGGGAACTGCGGAAGGAAGGCTTTTCATCTGGGATCCGAAAACATGGAAGGAACTTTTCTCTCTCAAGGCACATGAGGGAGCGATCAATGCTATCGCCATTTTGGACCCGCAAATTCTTACCGGGGGCAACGACCAGCAGGCGCGAATATGGAGACTGACCCCAGAAGGCATTGGCAAAGTGCTGGAGATAAAGGCGCATCTGAAGCCGATTTCCGACGTGGACTTCTCTCCCGAAGGCCGATACTTCCTCACGGCTTCCGTAGACGAAACCGTGCGCCTGTGGCGAACAGAAACCGGCCGACTTATCGAGACCTTTTGGAAGCCCGTTAGGAGCGAAGCCCTTCGCCCTTTGATTCGTGATGCCATTTATGCCGCCCGTTTTTCGCCTGACGGCAAGGGCATCGTTGCCGGATCTGAAGACAAAACGATAAGGATTTGGGATGTAGAGACGCGAGAGCTTTTGGCCGTGCTACGAGGACATACGGGCGTTGTAACTCACCTCGAGTTCTCCCCTAACGGTCGATTCCTTGCTTCAGCCGATGAAGCAGGCATGGTGATAGTTTGGGATATGGGAAGACGCAGGGTTTCCAAGATCTTGTGCAAAGGCGGTGGTCCCGTCTTCTGTCTGGCATATTCCCCTGAAGGGGATTATTTGGTTGCCGCAGGAGATGAAGGGGAGATTAAGATTTTTTCAGTAAACAACGGCAGACTTTTGGCAAAAGTACACGGCCACATAGGCACGGTTTATAGCGTGGTTTTTC
>MTNL01000180.1 GCA_002010365.1 Candidatus Acetothermia bacterium JdFR-50
CCAGGTCACTGGCCGCGAATACCGCGGAGATGTGCCTCTCCTTGGCCAAAAAACTCCTCACCGTCTCGTAGCCGCTCTCGAAGGAGAAATCGCCGTGGATGACGAGATCTTCCTGGACCTCCTGTTTCATGGCCTTGAACGCTTGGCGATACCCCTTTTCCCGGGACAGCGAGGCGGTGTGATCCCGGGGGCCGTTTATGAACAGGACCTCTTCGTGACCTAGCCGCAGGAGGTATTCCGTGGCCGTCCGGGCTCCTCCCACGTTGTCCACGTCCACGTAATCCACCCTCGGGAAGCCAATGGGACGCCCCACCGTGACCACGGGGATCCCGGCTCGCAGGAAATAACGGAGGCGCTTGTCGTTCCGCCGAACCCCTAAGACCACCACCCCGTCCACCACGCCCCCTTGCGCCATGGAACGACACGAAGTCTCATAGCGGTCCTCGGATTCCGCGGTGGCCAGGACCAGCCGGAACCCCCGCTCGTCGAGCACGGAGCTTATACCGCGGAGGAACTCGATGAAGAAGAGGTGTGAGGAGAGCCTCTCCGCGGTGTGGGCCACGATGAGCCCGATGCTGCTTGTACGCTTCAGGCTCAACCCTCGGGCCACGAGGTTGGGGGTGTAGGAGTGGAGCCTGATCACCTCCTCCACCTTACGCCGCGTCTCCGGGCTCACCCCCCCTTTCTTGTTCAGGACCCGGGAAACCGTGGCTTTCGATACCCCTGCCAAGCGGGCGATTTCCTGAATCGTCATCTTGCGCTTCATTTCCCAGTATTATAACTTTGCCTGAAACCGGTTACAGCAAGGAGGGACGGGAAGATGGACATACGGGCGGTGATCTTCGATCTGGACGGAGTAATCGTGGATACTGCTGAGCACCACTACCTGGCATGGAAACGCCTGGCGGAGGAGTTGGGGATTCCTTGCCCCCCGGAAAGGAAGGACCAGGTGCGGGGCATCTCACGCTTCGAGGCGCTTAGGATCGTATTGGGGGATCAATGGCCCCGCTACAAGGACCGGGCCCAGGAACTCGCCGATCGCAAGGACACCTACTACCAAAAGCTCATCCAGGACCTTGGCCCCGATGACATCCTCCCAGGGGCGGTGGAGTTCGTCCGCGACCTCAAGGGCCATGGGATCAAGGTGGCGGTGGCCACCGTGTCTCGCAATGGAAGGACTGTCCTTGGACGCCTCGGGATCTTGGATGAGTTCGATGCCATTGTGGACGGACATTCCGGGGCCCGCAGCAAGCCGGCCCCGGACCTCTTCCTCTACGTGGCCCGAGACCTCGGCGTGCCCCCCTCACGATGCCTGGTGGTGGAGGATGCCCCCGCGGGGATCGCCGCCGCCGAGATCGCCGGGATGAGGAGCCTGGCCCTGGGGGATGAGCACCTCTTCTCTGCCCTCCACCCGGACCTCGTGCTCCCGGATCTAAAGGGATTGAGCTACGGGAAATTGTTGGATCTCCTCCACGATGCCGTGGCACAGCGAGGGAGTTGGGTGGTGGATGGAGACAGCCTTCCGGGGCTTTCTCCCTCTGCCAAGGAAACGGTCTTTTCCGTGGGAAACGGGTATCTTGGCACCCGGGGCGCCTTCGAGGAGCGAACCCCCGGGGAGTGCCGAACCACCTTAATAAACGGGCTCTATGACGATGTCCCCCTCTTCTTCACCGAATTGGCCCCGGTGCCAGATTGGACCTGGGCGGAGCTCCGTGTGAGCAAGGCACGCTTCCCCACCTCAGGTGACACAAAAGCCGAAAAACTATCCCTGGATCTCCGGGACGGGATGCTTCGCCGCCGCGTGCGTTGGAGGGGCCCGACAGGGGAGGTGGAGATAGGCACCGTCCGGTTCGCGTCCATGGCTGAGCCCCATCTTACTGTCCAGATCTATTCGGTCACCGCCATGGACCCCGTGGGCGAGGTGGAACTCAAGCTCATGCTGGATGGTGATCCCAAGGGGGTGGGGTTGCCCCCCTTCCCGGAGGTGGCCCTCGGCCATTGGGAACCCGTCTCCTGGGGAATCCAGGACGGAGCGACGTACGTCCTCATCCGCACTCGCCGCTCGGGCACGGAGCTCGCGGTGGCCTTTTGGGTGGACGTCTGGGGGTTGCCGGAGGGGAGAGTGGTGCGGACGTTGTGGGATGGGATCCATCCCGGCATCTCCCTGCGGGCAAATCTCTCTCCGGGGGAATCCCTGGTGGCCGTCCGGTTCGTATCCTTTGCCAGTTCATTGGAGACGGACGATCCCCTGTCTCTCTGCTTCGAGCGGCTCTCTTCGGCCAAGGAAAAGGGGCTCTATCGTCTCCTCGAAGAGCACCGGCGTTCTTGGTCCGAGCTTTGGCGGGATTGCGACCTCGTCATCGAGGGTGATCCTGAACTCCAGCGGGCGGTGCGATTCAACCTCTACCACCTCCTGATCGCGGCCCCCCACCACGCCGAGGGGCTGAGCATCCCCGCCAAGGGCCTCACCGGCTTTGGATACCGGGGACACATCTTCTGGGACACCGAGATCTACGAACTCCCCTTCTTCCTCCATACCCGTCCCGCGCTCGCGCGCGGGATCCTCATGTATCGCTACCGTACCCTCTCCGGGGCCCGGAAGAACGCCAGAAAACGCGGGTACCGCGGGGCCATGTATCCCTGGGAGTCCGCCGATGCGGGGGAGGAGGTGACGCCGCAGTGGGTGCCCGCCTCGGACGGGTCTCCAGTCCTCATCCGCTGTGGGGAGCTTGAACATCACATCACCGCCGACGTGGCCTACGCCGTTTGGCAATACTGGAGGGCGAGCGGGGACGACGGGTTCATGCGCGATTACGGGGCGGAGATCCTCTTCGAGACAGCGCGATTTTGGGCAAGTCGGGTGGAACGAGGCGCCGATGGCCTCTACCACATTGGGCGGGTGATGGGGCCTGACGAGTACCACGAGGAGGTGGACGACAACGCCTTCACCAACTGGTTGGCCCGCTGGAACCTGGAGGTCGCCCGGGAAGCTTGGGAGTGGCTCGGGAGGGAGGACCCCGCGCGCCGGGATGAACTCGCCGCCCGCATTGGCCTGACCGAGGCGGAGGTAGGGGAGTGGGGGGAGATCGCGGACCAAATCGCGCTTCCCTGCGATCAGGATACCGGTATTATCGAGCAGTTCCGGGGGTATTTCTCCCTGGAGGACGTGGATCTGGGATCTCTGGAACCCCGGGAGGTATCGGTTCGGGACCTACTCGGCCCCGAGAGGACGAATCGCTCCCAAGCCATAAAGCAGCCGGATGTGCTCATGCTCCTCTACCTCTTCCGGGATCGGT
>MTNL01000182.1 GCA_002010365.1 Candidatus Acetothermia bacterium JdFR-50
GGGAGAGGAGAAGGGACCCCGCTACGAGATGACCCTCCTCAACGCCGCTGCCGCCCTCCACATCGCGGGGAAGGCTCCCTCCCTGGAAGAAGGGCTCCGCCTCGCCGAGGAATCGATCAGAAGCGGGGCCGCCTACGGGAAACTCGCGGCGCTCGTGGAGTTCTCCCGCCGATGCCGGACCATCTGATGCAGTTTGCCCGCAGCGCCTGGAGGCGCGTGGAGACGGGATACTACCGTTTCCCCGGGGAAAGACGGCGGCCGCCCCTGAGCCTGCAGGAGGCGGTGGAGAGACGGAGGGGCCGGGCCGTCGTGGCCGAGATAAAACCCCGCTCCCCCACAGCGGGCGACCTCCTGCGGGGAAGGTCCCCGGGGGAGGTGGCCCGCTCCTTCGTCGCCGGGGGGGCGGTGGGGATCTCGACGTTGGTGGACCCCGATCACTTCGGGGGCTCCTTGGGGCTACTGCGGGAGCTCGCGGCGCTGGGGATCCCGCTTTTGGCCAAGGACTTCGTGGTGGTGGAGGAGCAGCTTGAGGCCTATTCCAAAGTGGGAGCGGACTGCGTCCTCCTCATCCACCCCCTCTTCCGGGAGGGTCACACCTCCTGTGGGCTCGAGGAGATGATCCGCCGGGCCCACGGGTTCGGGCTGGAGGTGCTGTTGGAGGTGTGGGACGCCCCGGGGCTCCTGCGGGCCCTGGAAAGCGAGGCTGACCTCATCGGGATAAACAGCCGGAACCTCTCCACCCTGGAGGTCGACCTCCGGCGCCCAGTGGAGGTGCTCCGGGAGGTGCGGCCTGAGGATCCCCGGCCCATCCTCGCCCTAAGCGGGATATCCTCCCCAGCGGAGATCCGGGCCTTAAGGGAGGCCGGCTTCTCCGGGTTCCTGGTGGGGACCTCCCTCCTCCTCTCCCCCGACCCCGGGGCCGCATTGAGGGAGCTGGTGGGGGCATGAGGGTCAGGGTCAAGATATGCGGGATGAAGGAGCCCCGGGATATCGCCGCCGCCTCCGGGGCGGATGCCCTGGGGGTCGTGGTGGAGGTCCCTTGCTCCCCCCGGAACCTGGAGCTCCATCGGGCGGCGGAGCTCTTCCGCCTCGTCCCCCAGGGGCCCCTCCGGGTGGCGGTCACCACCGCCGCGGAGCCGGAGGCCATCCGCCGGATCCTGGGGCTCCGGCCCCACGTGCTCCAGCTGCATGTGGAGCTCTCGCCTCGCCGCTGGCGGGAGATAAGGGCCTTGGTAGGTGAAGGCACGCAGCTTTGGGGGCTTCTGGGGATCGGAGATCAAGAGCGGGACGAGCTCGTGAAAAAGGCGCTAGGGCTCAAGGGGACACCCTTGGACGGCGTTGTGTTGGACACCGCGGTGGGGGCGAGGACCGGGGGCACGGGGATGGCCCACGACTGGCGCCGGAGCAGGGCCGTGCGAGAGGCCCTTTATCCCGTCCCGGTGATCCTCGCCGGGGGGCTCTCGCCGGGGAACGTAAGGGAGGCCATCCGGGCGGTGGAGCCCGACTGGGTGGACGTCTCCTCGGGCGTCGAGGAAAAGGGGAGGAAGTGTCCCGAGAAGATAGGGGCGTTTCTGGAGGCGGTGCGCGGTGCGGCTGAGTGACCTGCCGCGGGAGGGGAAGTTCGGGCCCTTCGGGGGACGATACGTCCCGGAGATCCTGGTACCGTGCCTGGAGGAGCTGGAGCGGGCATACCTCGAGCTCCGGGGCAACCCCCGGTTCCAGGAGGAGCTCTCCCGGTATCTGGTGGAATACGCCGGTCGTCCCACCCCGCTTTATCTTGCGCGCAACCTCACCCGTTATGTGGGGGGAGCGAGGATATACCTCAAGCGGGAGGACCTCTTGCACGGCGGGGCTCACAAGCTCAACAACGCCCTGGGACAGGCCCTCCTCGCCCGGTGGATGGGGAAGAAGAGGCTGATCGCCGAGACCGGGGCCGGACAGCACGGCACCGCCACGGCCATCGCCGGGGCGATGTTGGGCCTTGAGGTGGAGGTGTACATGGGGGCCTTGGACGCGGATAGGCAGCGGATGAACCTCTTTCGCATGCGGCTCCTGGGGGCGAGGGTGCATTTGGTGGAATCGGGGAGCCGCACCCTGAAGGACGCCATCAACGAGGCCCTCCGGGATTGGGCCGAGAACGTGCGCCACACCCACTACCTCATCGGTTCCGTGGTGGGCCCCCACCCCTACCCCATGATGGTGCGGGATTTCCAGTCCGTCATCGGCCGGGAGATCCGGGAGCAGGTCCTGGCGGCCGAGGGGAAGCTCCCGGATCTTCTGGTGGCCTGCGTGGGCGGGGGAAGCAACGCCATGGGTACCTTCTATCCCTTCGCCGACGACGAGGGAGTGGAGTTCCTCGGGGCGGAGGGAGGGGGCGAGGGGGGAAGACATTCCGCCTCCCTGGCCCGGGGATCGGTGGGGGTGCTCCACGGGATGAGGACTTACCTGCTCCAAGACGCGTGGGGACAGGTACGGGAGACGCACTCCATCGCCCCGGGGCTCGACTACCCCGCCGTGGGACCGGAGCACGCCCTGTACCGCGAACTGGGGCGGGCGGAGTACGTGGCGGTGGAGGACGGGGAGGCCCTGGAGGCGTTTCAGCTCCTTTCGCGCCTGGAGGGGATCATCCCGGCGTTGGAGTCGGCCCACGCCATCTACGCCGCGATCCAGCGGGCCCGGAGGATGCCGAAGCACGCGGTGGTGGTGGTCACCCTCTCGGGAAGAGGGGATAAGGACTTGGACATCGCCATGCGCGCCCTGGGAGGAAGGGATGGGCTGGACCGCGATCGCTGAGCGCTTTTCCCTGCTGAGGGAACGGGGCGAGGGGGCGTTGGTGGCCTACCTCATGGGGGGAGACCCCGATCCGGAGAGGTCGCTGATGTATCTTGTGGCCGTGGCCGCGGGCGGGGCGGACATCGTGGAGATCGGGATCCCGTTCTCGGACCCGGTGGCCGACGGCCCCACCATCCAGGCCGCTGGGGCCCGGGCCCTGGGGGCCGGGACCACCCCCGAGGCGGTATTGGAGCTCTCGCGGAAGCTGAAACGGGAACAGCCCGTGCCCGTGGTGCTCATGGGCTACTACAACCCCATCCTCCGATTCGGCGAGGAGGCCTTCTGTACTGCGGCGGCGGAATGCGGGGTAGACGGCCTAATCGTCCCCGACCTCCCCCCGGAAGAGTCATCCTCCCTCCGGGAGGCGGCGGAGAAGGTGGGCCTGGGCCTCATCTACCTCGCCACACCGGAGACCCGGGGGGAGAGGCTCGCGCTCATCGCGGGCCGGACCAGGGGCTTCCTC
>MTNL01000197.1 GCA_002010365.1 Candidatus Acetothermia bacterium JdFR-50
TACGTCCCGGATGCCTTCGGCCACATCGCCCAACTCCCCCAGATCCTGCGGGGCTTCGGGATCGAGTCGGCCTTCGTCATGCGGGGCGCCGACGAAGCCTGCGAGAAGGCGGGAGGCGCCGATTTCGTTTGGAAAGCGCCGGATGGCTCCGGGGTGCTATGCCACGCTATGGAAGCGGGATACTGCAACGCCGAACGGATCCTCCCGGATCCCGCGGAGCTCACCCTACCCCTTTCCCGACTCGTCGAGATGGGCGTTTTGGATCCCGCAAAGGACCCCTTCGCAGCCTTCCTCGAGCTGACGCGGGAAAGGAGCGCCACCGGGGTGGTGCTCCTCCTGAACGGTTGCGACCACCGCGGCCCGCAAATGGATCTCCCCCGGGTGCTGGAGGAGCTGGCGAAGCGTTTGCCCGGATGGGAATTCCCCATCGGGACCCTCGGGGATTACGTGGAGCGTTTGCGGGAAGTGGAGGACCGCCTGCCCGAGCTCTCGGGAGAACTCCGCACGGCCAAACGCCATCCTATCCTCGCCGGCGTCCTCTCGGCCCGGATGTACCTGAAGCAGGAGAATTTCGTGGTCCAGGGCCTCCTCGAGCGCTACGCCGAGCCCCTCTCAGCCCTGGCCCGGGCCATCGAGGGCTCAGATCTACGCCCCTTCCTCCGGAAAGCCTGGGAGCTGCTCCTCCAGAACCACGCCCACGACTCCATCTGCGGCACCGGGGTCGATCCCATCCACCGGGAGATGGAGGTCCGCTTCGCCCGGGCCGAGGCCATAGCCAGGGAAGTGGCCCACCGAGCCCTCGCCACGGTGGGGACCGCGTTCTCAGGGGACGATGAGGACGGATGCATCGTCGTCTTCAACCCGGCTCCCTGGGAGAGAAGGGCCGAGGTGGAGGCCGCGGTGGCCGGGGAAGGTGGGTTGTCCCATTTGGTCGGGCCATCCGGAGAGGAGGTGCCCTGTTCCGTTCGGGGGAAAGGCCTTGTTTCCGAGGGCATCCTCGAGGGGGTGCGGCACCGCACCGCGCGGGTGATCTCGTTCCAGGACGTGCTCCCCCCTCTGGGCGTCAAAGTCTACCGGGTTGGACACGGAGAGGAAGAAAGAGGAAAAGGAACGCTTCTTGTGGGGAATGATACCATCGAAAACGAGTTCTACCGCGTCACCCTGCATTCCGACGGGACTCTCGATCTACTGGACAAGGAGACAGGGGACCTTTACCGGGAATTGAACCTCCTGGAGGACTCCGGGGACGCGGGGGACGAGTACAACTATGCTCCGCCTCCGGAGGATGCCCTTGTGACCTCCGCGGGGCTTGCGGGGGAGATCCGGGTGGTGGAGGACCTCCCCTGGAAGGCGAGCCTTCGGGTAAACTTTGAATATTCCCTCCCCCTTTCGTTAACCCCCGACCGGAGGGGAAGGTCCCAGGAGAGGGTGGGGGTCCCGGTGAGCTTCACGGTGACCTTGCACCGGGGAATAAAAAGGCTCGACATCGTGGCGGAGGTGGAGAACCGCGCCCGTGATCATCGGCTCCGGGTGGCCTTTCCCACCGGGATCAGGGCCGAACGTTCCATCGCTGAGGACGCTTTCTGGGTGATGGAGCGTCCCACCACGCCGCCCTCGGGCAAGGAGTGGATCGAGATTCCTCCCACTACACACCCTCAGAAATCCTTCGTGGCCGTGGAGGACGGGAAGAGGGGGTTCGCGGTTCTCAACCGGGGGCTTCCCGAGTACGAGGCCACCCCCGATGGGGCCATCTACCTCACGTTGCTACGGTGCGTGGGATGGCTTTCCCGGGACGACCTCTCCACCCGGCGCGGACACGCCGGCCCCCCCTACGAAACGCCGGAGGCCCAGTGCCTCGGAAGGCACCGATTCGAGTACGCCATCTACACCTACTCCGGCACGTGGGAGGAATCCGGGTTGCTGAGGACCGCCTGGGAGTTCACCTCTCCGCCCCTGACCACGGCCGTGAAGGGGGGCTCGTCTGCCGTCAAAAGTCTCCTCTCGCTGGAGCCCGCGGGGGCGGTCCTGAGCGCCGTGAAGCTCCCCGAGGAGGGAGAGGGGGTAATCGTGCGCATCTACAATCCCCTCCGGAGGCGGCTCGATGTACAGCTCCGGGTAGGGCTTCCCATCTCCAGGGCTTGGGAGGTGCGGCTCGACGAGACCACGATCGGCGAATTAAAGCCCGTCTCGCCACACCTCCTGCGTCTTCCCCTGCGGCCGGGCGAGATCAAGACCCTAAAGCTGTTCATCGCCCCGGATTCCGGGGATTAGCTCAGATCCCAGCGCCCTCCAGGAAATACTCGCGTCGGTTCCTTTTCAGGAGGGAAGCATCGATGATGGGCGACGCCGAGGCCACCACTACCGCCCCGGGGGGAACGTCCTCCCGCACCACGGCCCCCGCCCCGATCTTGGCGCCCCGGCCCACCCGGATCGGGCCCAAAAGGACCGCGTTGGCCCCGATGACCACCCCGTCTTCGATGGTGGGGTGGCGCTTTATCGGCTTGCGGGAGACGCCACCGATCACCACTCCGGAGTACATATGCACGTCATTCCCGATCTCGGCCGTCTCCCCGATCACCACGCCCATCCCGTGGTCTATGGTCACCCGACGTCCCAGCACCGCCCCGGGGTGTATTTCCACCCCCGTGAGGAGGCGGACGATGTGTGCCAGGAGCCGAGCGAGGAACTTAAACCCATGGGTCCAAAGCCAGTGGTTGATCCGGTGGGCCCAAATGGCGTGCATCCCGGGATAAAACAGGAGCACCTCCAGGGGGTGGCGGGCGGCGGGGTCCCGCTCGAGCATCGCCCTGATATCCTCGCGGATTCCCCGGAACAACATCTCCACCGTCCTCAGGTTCTGCCCGCCGATTCCGGGCGTCGGGCCACCCGGAGGGCCGCGGCCAGTGCCTCCCTGGAGGGAATCCTCGCCAGGATCCCCTCTTCCCTAGCGAGCTTGCGGGAGGTGTCCGTGGCTTCTTCCCCGGTGACTGTGAGCACCTCGTGAATCACGGAGCGGCTGAGTCCCCTCGGGACGAATCCGGTACCGCGCATGCCCCCCTTTCCGGGTGTAAGGACGGGTTCCTCTTTCAAAGCTCGGAGGATCCCTCGGCGCTCCTCGGACATCGTCTCGGGCATGGTGAGGACCAGCCTGTATTCCCGAACGGTGCTCCCGGGCTCAAGGAAACCATGTTCCTTTACGTCCCGGGCCATAGCCCACGCGATCCGGTCCTTTACGTTTCCCTGGGGATTCCTCGTTTCCAGTTTCCCCAGGATTTTGACGGGG
>MTNL01000118.1 GCA_002010365.1 Candidatus Acetothermia bacterium JdFR-50
CCACATCATTAGCAGCGAAGATTTCTCGGATCTCCGCGGCATCGTCCACGAGGAACTGATACCACTTTTTCCCCAGGGGATCATTTTCCTCATCGGGATGCCAGGCAACGAAATTGTGGTGAGAGAGCACTATCACGAACTTGTCTTTATTCGTGGCAAGCACTTCTTTGAGCCAACGGATTTGAGGTTCTGATATTTCTCCACCCCATCCATAAAATTGGCTAATGCGCGTGGTATCCAAAGCCACTAGAACCAAGTCCGTATCCAGTTCCCGGACGTAGTAGCTTCGCCCATCCAGGTTAAAGCCGCCCCGCTCGCCCTGGAATGCGGATACCACCGTCCAACGGGATACACCAATGCTAACGTTCGGTTTTTTCTCGGTGGGGACAAGGGAGATGTCGTGGTTTCCTAAGACTACGTAATAAGGAGCCACAAGTTCGTCAAGGATTGACTTCACCGCATCGATGTTCCACGGCTCGCCGTCTAAAGTGAGATCTCCGCCGACAAGTACAAAGTCCAGGTCAGAAATTTTATTTAACTCGTTCACCACTGATTTGAGCAATTCCACGGTCTTTGTCCCTAACTTGAATCCATCGGTCACGCCTAAAGCCGGCAAAGAGATATGAGGATCCGATATAACGGCAAATTTAACCTTCTCGAACGCAAGACCGGCAAAATTTAAGCCCAAAGAAATCATTAACAATAAAGCCAGAAACAGTTTCATAAAGAAGCACCTCCTTGGGATTTGGTATAAAAGACCTCGGTCCGTATATCACCTCCTCTCCGCACCTTGGATGCTTGACAAAGATGGAGAAGAAGGTCAGAAGCGAGGCCAGAGTGGATCATAGCTTTCTGCATGTTTTCTGAACAAAAACCGTAAACATGTGGAAGATTGTGCCAATGCATTTCAGGATAACACGGGCTCCGCCGTTTAGACAATTTAGGTCTCATTTGCGTTTGTTTTCCTTAGCTTGCGTAAAATTATAAAAAGTTTCTTTTCCCCTGTCAAGAGCGGGATAATTTTCGCTAATACGCCGAACAGCAGTGGTTGTGTGACCAGTTCGTGGGTGGTGTGAAATAATTTTTGCAGAACCTTTCCGAAAACTTTGGCTACACCGCCTGTACAAGGGATGTTCACTTGTCAGCGACGGATATTTGTCATCCGAGAAAACTGCCTTAGGGGATGGTTTCTGCCTGTCGTAGGAGTCTCTTGGCGACGTCCGGAAAGTCGGTGAAGACCCCGTCCACGCGGTAGACGAAGAAGAAGGTCTCGAGCTCTTCCTCCAGCGACTTGTACTTCCGCGGAAGGGAATCGGCACGGAACGTGTAGGGATGGACCAGAAGGCCGAGCTCATGAGCCCAGGCGACGTAATCGGGGTTGTCCTCGACGATGGACTTGTTGGGTCCGATCCCATCGGCGTACTCCGCGATCGCCGCGAGCCCCTCCCGGGTCCACATGCGCCAGTATGCGGGACTCGCGCTCACCAGTTGTATCAAGGGGAGTTCCGTGTGGAATTCGCCACGCAGGCGTTTAAGTATCTCGGCCTCGAAACACTGAACGAAGATTCGGGCGCTCGGCCCCCGGTAGCCGTACCGGTCCAGGACCTCTATCAAGGCCGCGGCGATGTCGTACCCCTGCCTCATGTGCCAGCTCGGCTTCTTGAGTTCGGGATAGATCCCCACGTTGCGACCGGTGGTCCTATTGAGCCCTTGGATCAGCTCGATCATCTCGGCGAAGGTGGGGACCTCGAACCGGGACGCCCCCACCGGGAAGCGGTTCGGGAAATAGGGGCGCCCGTCGCGGCGACAGCGCTCGTGTACCGAGAGTGTCTTTATCTCCTCCAGGGTGAAGTCAAGGGCGTACCAGTGGCCATCGGGGCGGCGCCTCTCGGGGTAGATCTCCTCCACGTTCGTGGTGTTCTCGAGGTAGATATCGTGGAGGCAAATGAGGACACCGTCCTTGGTCATCACGAGATCCGGCTCGATATAGTTCGCCCCCAGGGCGTAGGCGAAGGCATAGGATTCCAGGGTGTGTTCGGGAAGGTATCCCGCCGCGCCCCGGTGTCCGATGACGATCTTTTCCCCGGCGAGCACGCCCGAGGATAAGGCCAAAATCACGAAAAGGACCCAGAATTTCCTCATCACTTACCTCCCTCCCAACGGGTGAGGACCTCGGGGAGGGCCACCAGCGGATAGCGATCGGCGCACCCCAGGGGTACCTCCACCGGCTCATCACCGATCCCATCGGGCCCCGGCTCGTCTTGATCGGGCCCCGAGAACCGGTCCTCCAGGGGCACGCCACCCCAGTAATTCCCCCCCGTGGGGTACCCACCGTCCCAGCGGTTTCCGGGACCGTCGCACGCCGCCGGCCGCTCGCAACCCAGGAACGCGTTGTGGAAGACGGCATTCCCCGCCGAGGTGTGGACCAACGCCACCCCCAGGCCGCAATCCCTCACGAGGTTCTCCGCGATTACGCAATCGAACGAGTCCCAAAGGAAAAGGCCCTGCTCCGTGCCCTCCACCAGGTTTTCCCGGAGGCGGTCCCGGTGACAGCTGTCAAGGTAGATGGCGGTCACTCCGCCGCGGAAACGGTTCCCCTCGATGAGGGCATCGTGGCTGTGCCAGAGGAATATCCCCTCCTTCTTGGGCTCGAGGAAACCGTTGCCCCGGACGACCAAGCGGGGGGACTCCGTCCCCTCTAGCCCCCGGCGGCACCGGGCGAAAGTAGAGCCGCTTACCCGCACCTCCTCGGAACGGTAGACGAAAAGGCCTATGCCCAGCCCTTCCAGGGTACAACCCTCCACCGCCCCGCCGCGGATCTCCACCAGGGCGATCCCGGTGTCCCGGGGCGTCCCCGTAACGCGGCAGTCCCGGATCACGAAGTGGGCTGATGTGTCCCGGATCGCGATCCCCGTGCCGCTCCCGGCGTCGATCTCCCAGCCGGCGATGATGTAGGGATCCTCCGGCGTCCCGCTCCCCCCTACCACTCCGTTTTCCGGGGTGAAATCGACGTCGGAGGCGATGACGATGGGGGTGTGGGGGTGGAGATCCCCCGCCAAGGCCCCTGCGGCGAGGGCCAACAGGGCCGCGAGGAGGGCCGTCGATCTCCCAGGCATCAGGGCATCCTCCCCGCCACGAGCTCGTCCATGGCGGCCACGAGCTCCTCCTCCCTCCCCCGGGGAATGAGGGAGGCGGCGGCGTAGTCGTGGCAGGCGTCGATGGAACCGCCCACGCGCTTGGCCGCTTCGGGGAGGAGCCAGGCGAGCCCCGGCTTCTCCTTCC
>MTNL01000163.1 GCA_002010365.1 Candidatus Acetothermia bacterium JdFR-50
CGAAATGTCATCGCTTCTCCCTCGAGGACATGGACGCCCTGGAGCGGGTGATCGTGGGGATCGTGGACGTAGCTCGCCGTTCCTGATCGCTCTCGCCTCAACCCCCTATAATCCGAGCATGAAAACGGGAACGGGGGCGAGAGCATGATCCGGGAGCTTATCGCGCGCCGCGAGGGAGAGAACCACGGGTTACACCAGCAATACCTGAACCCCTTTTTGGTCCGGGTGCTTTCCATCATCGGCTACGATGTGGTCTACGTGCGGGGGGAGGGGCCGTGGCTCTACGATAAGGAGGGAAACCGTTACCTGGACTTCCTCTCCGGCTACAGCGTGTTCAACCTGGGACGAAACCACCCGAAGGTGAAGGCCGCCCTCATGGAAGTGCTGGAGCTGGATCGGCCGAACCTGGTGCAGATGGACTGTCCCCTCCTCGCCGGTCTCCTGGCGGAACGGCTCGTGGAGGTCACGAAGCGGGCGTTCCCCGGACTGGAGCGCGTGTTTTTCACGAACTCGGGTACGGAGGCGGTAGAGGGGGCGCTCAAGTTCGCCCGGGCCGCCACCGGGAGGCCCCGGTTCCTGCACCTGGAACATTCCTTCCACGGCCTCACCCTGGGGTCCCTCTCGGTGAACGGCGACGCCTACTTCCGGGAGGGGTTCGGGGAGCTCCTCCCCGCCACCGCCATCCCCATGAACGACCTGGATACCCTGGAACGGGAGCTCAAGGTGGGGGACGTGGCGTGCTTCATCGTCGAGCCCATCCAGGGCAAGGGGGTCTACGTCCCCGACGACGAGTTCCTCCCCGGGGCCCAGGAACTCTGCCGCAGGTACGGGGCCCTGTTCGTCCTGGACGAGGTACAGACGGGATTCGGCCGCACGGGGAGGCTCTTCTGCGGGGAACACTGGGGGCTTGAGCCGGACATCGTCACCGTGGCCAAGACCCTGAGCGGAGGATACGTGCCGGTGGGGGCGATCATCACCCGCCCGGAGGTCCACCGGAAGGTCTTCCGGAATCTCGAGCGGGCGGTGGTGCACTCCAACACCTTCGGGATGAACGAGCTCGCCATGGCCGCGGGCCTGGCCGCCCTTGAGGTGCTGGAGAAGGAGTGCCTGGTGGAGCGGGCGGCGGAGATGGGGGCGCGGTTCATGGCCGGGCTAAAGGGGCTCCAGGCAAAGTACGAGATGGTGGCCGACGTGCGGGGGAAGGGGCTGATGCTGGGGATCGAGTTCGGCCCCCCGAGTTCCCTCAAGCTCAAGGCGGCCTGGAAGGGGGTAGAGGGAGTGAAGCGGGGCCTGTTCGCCCAGCTCATCGTCATGGGCCTCATGCGGGAACACCGCCTCCTCACCCAGGTCTCGGCCCACGGGGTGAACATCGTCAAGTTCCTGCCCCCCTTGGTGGTGGGAGAGGAGGAGATCGACTACGCCCTTTCGGCCCTGGACGCGGTGCTGGCGGAGGCCCACCGGTTCCCCGGGGGGATCTGGGGGTTGGCTAAGGACCTGGTGAAGGGGGCGTTGGGCGCCCGCGCTTAGCCCAATACCTGGGGGATCCCCTCGGAGATCTTGGGAAGGAGTTTCCTCAAAAGCCAGTCCACCTCCACGCGGAAGCCGGGGGAGGTTCAGAATACGCACCCCGCGTGGTTCCCATAACGGGTCCCCGTTTCCGTCCACCACCAAGATCCGCACGCTAGCCTCCTGAGACGACCCGTCACGCGTAACGGTCATCACTTCTGACACCGGGGACAGAAATAGGTGCCGCGGCCCCCGAGCTCGATCCGCTCGATGGGGGTTCCACAGCGGGGACACAACTCCCCCGCCCGCTGGTACACCCGGAGGAGTTCCTGGAAGCCGCCGGGGCTCCCCGAGGCGTCCCGGTAGTCGGAGAAGGTCGTCCCCCGGTGGGCGATGGCCGCCTCCAGCACCGCGGGAATCGCCTCCATGAGGCGTCGGACCTCGTTGGACCGGAGGGAGTTCGCCGGGCGGCGGGGATCGATCCCCGCGGAGAAGAGGATCTCCGCGGCGTAAATATTCCCGATCCCGGCGATGTTCTTCTGGTCCATGAGCCAGAGCTTAATCGGCCGCCGACTCCCTTTGAGGGCCCAGGGGAGCCAGGAGAGGTCCCCCCGGGGCTCGGGGCCGAGCTCGAGGCGGAGCTCCCGGGAGTATTCGGCGGTGGCCAGGCGGCGGCGATCCACGAAGGAGAGAAATCCCTCATCCAGGGCGAACACCGCCCGTGCCCCCTCGGCGGGGGACCCCTCCAGGACGAGCTGCCCCGTCATGCGGAGGTGGAAGACGAGGAACCCTTGATCTAGGGCGAACACGATGTACTTCCCCCGGCGCCGCACCCCGCGGATCTCCCGGGGAAGCGGCATCTCAGAAAGGGACGGTCGGAGCTTTTCGTCGGCCACCTCCGCCCGGACGATGGACCTCCCCTCCAGGGGCTTAAGCCCCCGGACGATGGTCTCTACCTCGGGAAGCTCGGGCAGCGCGCACCTCCTCGTATACCTCCAGGGTCCTTTTGGCCGCGGCCTCGGTGGATAGCTCCCGGGCCCGCCGGAGCGCCCCTTCCCGCAACCTTTCCCGCAGCGATCGGTCCTCCAAAACCTCCAGCATCGCCTCGGCGAAGCCCCGGGGGTCGTCAGGGGCGAAGATCCCGCTCACCCCATCCTCCACCACTTCGGTGACCCCCATCTCCCCCAGGCACACCACGGGAAGGCCCGCGGCCATGGCCTCGATCACCACCAAACCCAGAGTTTCCGTCTTGGAGGAGAAGACGAAGATATCGGCGCTCCGGTAGTAGTCGATGAGTTTCTTTCCCCGCACATATCCCGGCAGGAACACCCGCTCCCCCAGCCCAAGAAGGTCCCGCTCCCGCGCGATCGCCTGCAGGGCCGGCCCGCCCCCCACCATGACGAGATATAGATCCGGCCTCCGCTCGGCCGCGAGGGCGAAGGCACGGAGTAGGAAGGAGGGGTTCTTCTCCACCGCGATCCGGCCCACGTACAGGGCCACCACCGCGTCCCCGGGGAGCCCCAGGTCGCGCCGGATCTCGTGCTCCAGCGGCCCCTCATACAGCTTCAGGTTCACCCCGTAGGGGTAACGGTAGATGGGCACCCGCACCCCATATCGGAGGAGTTCCTCCTCCATGGCCCCCGATTCCACCGTTACGGCGTCGCACCGGTTGCAGAACGCCGCCACCAGGGCCTCGGTGAGCCGCCGCGGCGGGCGGNACGGAGGGGG
>MTNL01000135.1 GCA_002010365.1 Candidatus Acetothermia bacterium JdFR-50
CGCCCGGTTCGGAGAGCTGGTGTGTGCACACCTCAGGGGGGAAGGATGGGGATGACGTTGGCGGAGGTCATCATCGCCCGCCACGCCGGGCGACCGGTGGCGGCGGGGGAGTTCGTGGAGGTCTCGGTGGACTTCGTTCTCGCCAACGACATCACCGCCCCACTGGCGATCCGGGCCTTCCGGGAACTGGGGGCGGAGCGAGTCTTCGACCCCGGGCGGGTGGCCTTAGTGTTGGACCACTTCACCCCCTGTAAGGACGTGCGGAGCGCCGAGCAGTGCCGCGTGGTGCGGGAGTTCGCCCGCTCCCAGGGGATCCCCCACCTCTTCGGGGAGGGCCGCGGGGGGATCGAGCACGTGCTGCTTCCGGAGCGGGGGCTGGTCCTCCCGGGGGAGATCGTGGTGGGCGGGGACTCCCACACCTGCACCTACGGGGCCCTGGGGGCGTTCGCCACCGGGATGGGGTCCACCGACATCGGCTACGCCATGGCCACGGGGAGGGCTTGGCTTCGGGTGCCCGGGACTATCCGGGTGGAGCTCTCCGGGGAGCTTCCCCATTGGGTCACGGGTAAGGACCTCGTCCTCCACCTCATCGGCAAGGTGGGTACCAGTGGGGCCAACTGGTGCGCATTCGAGTTCGGGGGGAACGTGGGGGCGCTGCCCCTGGACGACCGCTTCACCGTGGCCAACATGGCCGTGGAGGCCGGGGCCACCGCCGGGCTTTTCCCCCCTGACGACGAGGCCCTGGGTTACCTCCGGAACCGGGCGAGCCGGGGGTTCGAGCCCGTGTACCCCGATCCGGACGCGGATTATGCCGAGGTGATCGAGGTAGACTTGGGAAAGTTGCGTCCCCTGGTGGCGCGCCCCCATTCGCCGGCGAGCGTAGTGCCCGTGGAGGAGCTCGAGGGGATCCCCGTCGACCAGGTGGTGATCGGCGGCTGCACCAACGGCCGCTGGCGGGACCTCCTCCTGGCAGCGGAGGTCCTGCTGGGGAGGAAGGTCCACCCCGGGGTGCGGTGCATCGTGATCCCCGGGTCCCAGGAGCTGCATCTCCGGGCGGTGCGGGAGGGACTGGCGGAGGCCTTCCTGGCTGCGGGAGCGGTCCTTTCCACCCCCACCTGTGGCCCGTGCCTCGGGGGCCACATGGGAGTGTTGGCGGCCGGGGAGAGGTGTGTTTCCACCACCAACCGCAACTTCCGGGGGCGGATGGGACACCCCGATAGCGAGGTCTACCTCGCCAACCCAGCCGTGGCCGCGGCCAGCGCGGTCCTGGGACGGATCGCATCGCCGGAGGAACTTTAGGGGAGGGAAAGATGATCATCGAGGGAAGGGCGCTGGTAGTGGGGGACGACGTGGATACCGACGCCATCATCCCCGCCCGCTACCTCGTCACCACCAACCCGGCGGAACTCGGGCGCCATTGTCTCGAGGGCCTCGACCCCGGCTTCCCGGGGAGAATCCGGCCTGGGGACATCCTAATGGCGGGGACAAACTTCGGCTGCGGCTCCTCCAGGGAGCACGCCGTCTTGGCCCTCAGGGGCGCCGGGGTCGCTTGCGTCGTCGCCAAAAGCTTCGCCCGGATCTTCTTCCGCAACGCCACCAACCTGGGTTTTCCGCTGGTGGAGTGTCCGGGGCTCGGGAAGGTGGGCGAGGGGCACCACCTCGCGGTGGATCTGGGAAAGGGCCTGGTAAGGGACCTCACGTCCGGGCGCGTCTTTGAGGCCATCCCGCTCCCCGACTTCATCCTGGGGGTCCTCGACGCGGGAGGTCTGATACCATGGGCGAAAAGGAGGGAATATGGCGCTTAAGAACGGCAAGTGGGTTTGGCTCAACGGCGAGTTCGTGCCGTGGGAAGAGGCGAAGGTACACGTGGGGGTACATGCTCTCCACTACGGCTCCAGCATCTTCGAGGGGATCCGCTCATACGAAACCAAAGACGGTCCCGCGATCTTCTGCCTCGAGCAGCACCTGAACCGCCTGTACAGCTCCTGCAAGATTTACCGCATGGACCTGCCCTTCTCCCGAGACGAGCTCCGCCGGGCGATCGTCGAGCTCGTGGCCAAGAACGGACATCGCGCCTGCTACATCCGCCCCCTGGTCTTTCGGGGCCTGGGGAGCTTCAGCTTGGACCCGCGTAAGGACTGTCCCGTGGAGGTGGCGATCCTAACCATCGAGTGGGGGGCCTATTTGGGGAAGGAGGCCCTGGAACAAGGAGTCGATGTGTGCATCTCCACCTGGTTCCGCATGGCCCCCAATACCTACCCCGCCTTGGCCAAGGCCGGGGGTCACTACACCAACTCCCAACTCATCGCCATGGAGGCCAAGGAGCGGGGATACACTGAGGGGATCGCCCTGGACATCTTCGGGTACGTGAGCGAGGGAAGCGGTGAGAACATCTTCATCGTCCAGGACGGGACCATTTACACTCCGCCGCTTTCGTCGTCCATCTTGGGCGGGGTAACCCGCCGGTGTGTCATGACCCTGGCGAAGGACTTGGGGATCCCGGTACGGGAGGAGCTCATCTCCCGGGAGCGCCTCTATCTGGCCGACGAAGCCTTCTTCACCGGTACGGCGGCGGAGATCACCCCCATCCGCTCGGTGGACGGGATCCCGGTGGGGGAGGGGAAGCGGGGTCCGATTACCGCCAGACTCCAGGAGGAGTTCTTCGGGATCGTGCGGGGGGAGATCCCCGACCGCCACGGCTGGCTCACCCCGGTCCTTTCCCGGTCGACGGAAGTGGCTTGAGGGAGAAGGCGGCACACCAGGGAGGGTGATGGCGCTCTAAGCTCCCCGGCGGAGCACGTTCCCCGGGGCCGCGTCGGTATGTTCTCCCCGTTCCACTACCACCTCGCCGTTCACCAGGACCCACTCGATCCCCGCGGGAAACCTGCGGGGTTCCTCGAAGGTGGCCCGGTCCTCGATGCGCTCGGGGTCCAGGATCACGAGGTCCGCGGCGAACCCCGGGGCGATTAGGCCCCGGTCCCGGAGGCCGATGCGCCGCGCCGGGTGGGAGGTCATCTTCCGGATCGCCTCCTCCAGGGGGAGTAGTCCCTCCTCCCGCACGTACTTCCCCAGTACCCGGGGGAAGGTACCGTAGCTCCGGGGATGGGGCTTCCCCTCTCCCAGGATCCCCCGGGGAGCCAGGCACACCCCGTCCGAGCCGATGCAGGAGAGTCGGTGCGCCAGCACGAACGCCACATCCTCCGGATCCATCTCGAAC
>MTNL01000106.1 GCA_002010365.1 Candidatus Acetothermia bacterium JdFR-50
TAGAGGAAGGATCCACCTCCTGCGTCAGGTGGGGAAGCTGGAGCGGTTGCTGCGGGCGGCCACGGAGGCGAAACTACCAGGGACCATCGGCATCGGACACACCCGGTGGGCCACCCACGGCCTCCCCACCGAGGATAACGCCCACCCCCACACCGACTGCTCCGGGAAGATCGCTCTGGTACACAATGGGATCATCGAGAACTACCGAGAGCTGAAGGAAAGACTTCTCCGGGCGGGACATTCCTTTACCTCCCAGACGGACACGGAGGTGTTGGCGCACCTCATCGAGGAATACTATGCCGGGGATCTTTTGGAGGCGGTGGTGCGGGCCCTGGCGGAGGTTCAGGGTGCCTTCGCCATAGCCGTTCTACACACCGATCATCCCCGGGAGCTGGTGGCGGCCCGCCTGGGTAGCCCGTTGGTAGTGGGGAAGGGGGAAGGGGAGAACTTCCTCGCCTCCGATGCCCCGGCCCTCCTCCCCTACACCCGGGAGATGTACTTCCTGGCCGACGGCGAGGTGGTGCGGTTGGATCCGGAGAAAATAGTGCTCTTCGACACAGCCGGGGTGGAGAAGGAGATCCGCTTCAGGAAAGTCCCCTGGGATCCCCTCACTGCGGAGAAGGCGGGGTACCGGCACTTTATGGAGAAGGAGATCCACGAACAACCGCGCACTACCGGGGACACCCTGCTGGTGGGGGAGGGGATCCCTTGGGAGGGGGAGCTTCCCGAGACGTTCCTCAGGGAGCTGCGAGAGGTGGTGTTGGTAGCCTGCGGGACCTCCTACCACGCGGCCCTGGTGGCGGAGTATTTGTGGGAGCCCCTTTTGAGCGTCCCGGTGCGGGCCCAGATCGCCTCCGAGTTCCGGTACAAGGAGCCCGCGGTGGGCGAGGACTCCCTGGTGGTGGGAGTGTCGCAGTCGGGGGAGACCATCGACACGTTGGTGGCGGTGCGCCAGGCCAAGGCCAAAGGGGCCCGAGTCCTGGCTCTCTCCAACATCGTGGGCTCGGCCATCCCCCGGGAGGCCCACGCTGCCTTCTACACCCGGGCCGGCCTGGAGATCGGGGTGGCCGCCACCAAGACCTTCACCGCCCAGCTCGTGGCCCTGGCGATCCTGGGACTGCATCTGGCGCGACTGCGCGGGCGGATTCCCCCCGAGGAGTTTTCGTCCCGCCTGGACGCCCTGCGCCGCGCTCCGGATCTCGTGGCAAAAGCCCTGGAAGTGGAAGCGGAGGTGGAGGAGCTTGCCAAGCGTTACTACAAAAAGCCGAATGCCCTGTACCTCGCCCGGGGGATCCTGTATCCCCTGGCCCTGGAGGGGGCCTTAAAACTCAAGGAGATCTCCTACATCCACGCCGAGGGGTACCCCGCAGGGGAGATGAAACACGGTCCCATCGCCCTCATCGACGAGACCATGCCGGTGGTCTTCCTGATCTCCCGGGAGGAGCTGTGGGAAAAGTCGCTCTCCAACATGGAGGAGGTCAAGGCGAGGCGGGGCATCCTCATCGTCATCACCGACCACGAAGCGGACGAGCTTTCCTCGTTGGCGAACCACATCCTCCTCCTTCCCCGGGCCCCCAGGGAACTGGTGCCCCTGGTCTTCGCCCCGCCCCTCCAGCTTCTGGCCTACCATATCGCCCGCCTGCGGGGGACGGACGTGGATCAGCCGCGTAATCTGGCCAAGACCGTGACGGTGGAGTGAGCTTTTCCCCGCCCCGGTTTTGGGGTAGCCTCTTGGGCGATGAGAAGGTTTTGGATCGTTGCGATGTTGGGGATGTTTCCCCGTCTGGCCTTGGCCGCAGAAGGGGAGGGCGGCGACCTCGGGTCGCAACTCCTTTCGTTCATCGATTCCGCGGCCTACCTCATCGGGAGCGCCCTGGCCTGGCTCATCGGCCTGGTGCTCCCGGGCTCCGTCAACCCTTCGCTGGTGAAGCCCTTGGGGTATCTCGGGCTCATTACCTTGCTCCTCCTCCTCTTCAATCTCCTAGAGGCCGCCAGGAAGCTCATCTGGCTCGTGGTGGTGGTGGGCTGGGTGCTGATGGTGGCCCGCATTCTCCTGGAGGCCTTCCACGGCTAGCCTAGGCCCTTGCTGATCATCCTGAAGGCAGCATAGAAGAGTGCCAGACTGAAGGCCCTACGCAGAACCCTTTGGGGCAGGGCGCGATTCACCCGGGGGCCGATCTGAGCACCGAGGACGATCCCCAACGCCAGGGGGAGGACGAATTCCCAGTGGGTGTTGCCCGCGAGAGCATGTTGTATTGTGGCAATCCCCGCCGAGGGGATCATGACCAGAAGGCTTGTGGCCACCGCGGTGTGGATTTCCACCCCCAAGAGGAACATGAACCCCGGGACCATAATCGTACCGCCCCCCAGGCCGAACAGCCCCGCGGTCACCCCCGCCAGGGCCCCCACGAGGAAGGCCCCCCAGGGGTAAGGGAGGACCTTTCGCGGCGCTCCCCCGAGCTCCTTGGGCGTCTTGCCCAGGGCCATGACGACCCCCATGGCGGCGAGGAAGGCACCGAAGGCCACCAGGATCCCCCCGGACTCCACGCGACCGCTCAGGGCGGCGCTCCCCCAGGAGGTGAGGATCGCTGCGGGGACGGTCCAGAGGGCCAAGGAGGGGTCGCTGGTGCGGGTGCGCCAGTAAGCCACGGAGGCCGAGAGCCCCATGAAGAGGACCCCGGCGATGCTTGTCCCCACCGCCTCCTGAGCGCTAGCCACGAACCCCCCGAGCACGAGGAGGGGCACCATGAACGATCCCCCGCCGATCCCAATCATGGAGGAGACGATCCCAATGGCGATGCCGCTTCCGAAGAGGATAAGGAATTCCATGACTCCGAGGATATCCCAGCCGCAGATGGGTTACCAACCGTCGGATTCGGGACGTATTCGGGGGCCGGTCAATCCCCGGGGAGACGGGGGATGTCGCGGCGGTAGTAGAGCGGGGGAGGGCAGTGGGCCTTCAAGATATCGTCCAGGATCCGCTTGGCTTCGTGGGGCGTCCCCGCCCGCGCCAGGAGGGCCGCGCTCCGGGAGGCGGTGGTGCGGTACCTCCCGTCCACCTCCTCCACCGAGGCGAAGTAGACCTCGACGCCCGCGGCTGCGAGCTCCCTCAAAGGCAGCGTGAACTCGACCCCTGCTTCCGGGGCCTCGGGATACCCTTTGGGTACGAGATACTTGCACACCGTGGCCTCGCGGGCGAACTCGATCTCCCTCACC
>MTNL01000024.1 GCA_002010365.1 Candidatus Acetothermia bacterium JdFR-50
GGCGGCCCGGGAGGGCGTAGCGTTTCTGGGGGAGATCCCCTACGATGAGGGGGTGACGGCGGCCCAGCTCGCGGGTACCCCGGTAGTGGCCTATTCCGACGGCCCGGCGGCGGCCGCGATCCGGGGGATCTGGGAAAAGTTTCGGGGGAAGCTATTGGAATGAGATTAAAAGAGAAGCATGAGATAACGGAGGTCGCCGAGGCCCTGTCTCATTTCGAGGGGTTCCTCCGGCGCCGCGGGTTCAAGGTCACCCGGACCAGGCTCCTCATAGCGGAGCGCGCCCTCTCCATGCCCGGCCACTTCAGCGCCATCGAACTCTGGGGGGCCTTGCGGGACCGGGGGACCTCGGTGGCCACCGTGTACCGTACCCTGGACCTTCTGGCGGAGGCGGGATTGGTGCGCCGCTGTACCCTGGCGGGGACGAGCGGAGCTATCTACGAGTCGTGCCTCGGCCGCCGCCGGCCCCACGGCCACCTGGTGTGCCGGAACTGCGGACGAGCGATAGAGTTCAAGAGCCAGGGGTTGGAGACGGAACTCCAACGGATCGCTGAGGCCCAAAGTTTTTGCCTGGAGGAGGCCGTGATCCAGGGGATCGGCCTTTGTTCTCGTTGCCGAAAGGCCCTTAGCTGAACATGATGTCTCTCATTGAGGATCTCATCGCCGCGATCGAGGGACGACTCTCGCGGCTGGAGGTGGAGCGCGTTGTCATCGGCCTCGCTTACTGCGCGGTGCTCCTCTCCGACGGCTCCCTTGGTCTCGCTGCCACTCCCCACGGGGCCTGGGGATGTCGGACCCACCCCGCGGCGGGGGAATTGGCGGGGAGGAGGGCGACGGAGCTCGCCCGTGGCCTTCTCTCCCCGGATCCCCTGGATTCCGCCATGGGTCTGGCAACGGTGAACGCCGTCTTGGGGGAGGGGGCGCGGCCCTCGCCGGATCCGGTGGAGGCCATGGGGGTCGGGAGGGAACACGTAGTGGGGGTGGTGGGGTTCATCGCCCCCCTGATCCGGGCCCTCAAGGGGAGAGCCAAGGAGGTGCTCGTCTTCGAGCGGGACCCCTCGCGGCCGGGGGTCCTCCCCGACTGGGCGGTGGAGACGGAGCTTCCACGGTGCGACATCGTCTTCATCACGGGCACGGCCTTCGCCAACAAGACGGTGGGACACTTGCTGGGGCTCTCCCGGGGCCGGGCCGCGGTGATCGGCCCCTCGACGCCCCTGTGGGAGGGACTGATCAATTGGGGGATCGATTATCTCTTCGGCGCCCGGGCCCGTGACACCGGGGCGGTGCTGCGGACGGTGGCCGAGGGCGGCGGCACGAAAGCCCTTTTCCGCCACGGCCTGGAGAAGGTGGCTCTGTGGAGGAGTTGAGCTTCGTGGAAGGCTCCACCGCGTTGGTTTTCGGGCCCGTTCCCTCCCGGAGACTGGACCGCTCTCTGGGGATCAACAACATCCCACCCAAAATCTGTTCCTATTCCTGCGTTTACTGCCAGCTCGGCCGTACGCTCCGGGTGCAGGCAGAACCGGGGACCTTCTACCAGCCGGAGGAAATCGTACGGGCGGTGCGATCCCGGGTGGCCAAGCTCTGGGCCCGTGGAGAACCGGTGGATTACCTCACCTTCGTCCCGGACGGGGAACCCACCCTGGACGCGAACCTCGCCGAGGAGATCGAGGCCCTGAAGGATCTGGGCGTCCCCGTCGCCGTGATCACCAACGCCTCGCTGGTGCATCGGGGGGACGTACGCGCGGCGCTCCTTTCGGCCGACTGGGTCTCCCTCAAGGTGGACGCGGCCACCGAGGCGGTATGGAAACACATCAACCGCCCCCACAAGGGCCTCCCTTTGGCGGCGATCCGCAGGGGGATATCGGATTTCGCCCGGGAGTTTCGCGGGACGCTCGTGACCGAGACGATGATGGTCGCGGGGGTCAACGATTCTCCGGAGGAGATCGCCGCCGTGGCCGCGTTCCTCGCGGAGATCGGGCCCGGGGTCGCGTATATTTCCGTTCCCACCCGTCCCCCCGCGGAGCCCTGGGTACGGGCGCCGGCGGAGGAGACGCTCCTCAGGACCCATCAGACTTTTGTGGAGCTCCTCCCCCGGGCGGAGCTCCTCACCGGCTACGAGGGGGACGCGTTCGCGGCGAGCGGGGACCCCGTGGCGGATATCCTCTCCATCTCCGCGGTCCACCCCCTGCGGGAAGATGCGCTGCGGGAACTACTGACCCGAGACGGGGCCGACGGGTCGGTGGTGAGACGCCTTCTGGGTGAAGGGAAGCTAATAGAGCTCGTATATCGGGGCCACCGATTCTACCTCCGCCGTCTTCCCAGGCCCCGGGTCCAAGCTTGATGGCCTTATTTAAGCCATCGTTTTGGGAAATATGGACCTCAAAGCCCGTTATGGCACCACACACCTCATTTCCGAATCAGCATAGCCCCAATTGAGGGGCACGATGAACCTATTCGGCGGCGGACGCGGGAAAGGAGCTCCCGCAGTCCAACATAGTGCCCCCTGGACCACGAAGCAACCAACAGCGGAGGTCCGTCCGGAGGAGGCATCGAAGGCCGGACCGTCGATACGGTGGAAAAATCCAACCACTATGCCGCCGTCAGGATTCCGGAGTATCGGGTTACAGATCCCGAGCGCGGGGAGCTTGGGATCCACTGCCTTGGGAACGGACAATGCGTGCTGGAACGTGTTAGCGCGGAACGGATCGGAAGCCCTTCGGTGCCCGGCCTGCAGATGGCGGCCGGGATTTTCCGGGAGCCGCTTCCCCCGTAGCCGCCTGCCCACGGGCCATCCTCGGGGGCGCGGGTTAAGGTCAACCCGGACGCAGTTGCCCGCCATGTCCACGGCGGAGGTCGGATTCGGGCGAGGGCACGAAGCCTATGGACATGAAGGGCCCCGATCAACCAGTGGAGCTCACAGCAGAAGAGATGGCTCCGGCAGCGGCAGTCGCTGGAGCCGAATCTGGGAATCCCCCCACAGCCCGCGGCCAGAGCCCCCGCCACCCGGCACTCCACGCGCTCCGAGGTTTCCAACACGAAGATCTCCGCCACCCGGATCCCGGGACAGGAGAGGAGGTAATCGATATGCCAGCGGAGCCGCTTCCCTTCCCGGAGGTACCTCGCCAACTCGGGCCTCGATCCCCCGCATCGCCGAGCCCACGTAAGCGTACGTTCCGGACGGGAACCGAACCCGCCCCAGCTTCCC
>MTNL01000032.1 GCA_002010365.1 Candidatus Acetothermia bacterium JdFR-50
GATCACCTGGACCACCACGGGACCACAGGGGCCTACTTCGCCGCCAAGGCCCGGATCCTCTCCCGCCAACGAAGTGAGGATACCGCGGTACTGTCGCGGGAGCTTGCCGCGCGAATCGCCCCCAGGGCGCGGACGATCCTCTACGAGGAGGTTTGCCTGCCCTCCGATTGGGGCGAGGATTTGCCCGCGCACCTACTTTTGGATCTCAGGGCGGCCTGGGCCGCGACGGTGGCGTCCTTCCCTGAGGTCGCCGACGCGCCGCCCCCTTTCGCGCGCGTCGCCCCCGCGCTCCGGGGGCCTCACCGGATGGAGTACGTGGGGGAGATCCACGGCATTCCATTCATAAACGACTCCAAGGCCACCAACGCCCACGCCACCGCCGCAGCCCTGGCCGCGGTCCCAGGGCGGTGCGTTCTGCTTCTTGGGGGGCGCCACAAGGGAGGGGGCTACGAGGCCCTGGAGGGCCCTGTAAAGGAGAAAGTTCGTTTCTGCGTTCTCTTCGGGGAGGCCCGGGAATTCTTCGCCGGGCTCCTCGCGCGATGGGGGATCCCCTTCGCGTCCGCCGCCACGCCCGAAGAGTGCCTGGAGAGGGCGTATCGGGTCGCCCGGCCGGGGGACTGGGTGTTGCTTTCCCCTGCCTGTGCTTCCTTCGATCAGTTCCAGGATTATTCTCACCGCGGTGAGGCCTTTCGGGAAGCCTTCGGACGCGTTTCCCGTCGTCTCGGGTAACCGGTCACCCCACCTTCGGACACCCCTCACCTTTCCTCCTTCCCTTTCGACCTCTTTTTGAGCCCACGTTTCGTTCTTCGGAGGGGAAGTTTGGGACACACTTCCCCCTGCGAGCTCTCATGGTGGGAAAACTCGAAGGGCGAGTTTTACTGATCACCGTCTCTCTTCTCGTTTTAGGCTTGATCGTGGTGTACTCGGCGAGCTTTCCGCTCGCCTTGCGCCTGTTCCACGAGGAGATGGGGTTTCTCAAGCGGCAGCTTTTAGGGATGGTCCTCGGGACCGGTCTTTTATGTGCGTTTTGGTTTGTGGACTATAGGCTTTGGGCTCGTTTCTCGCTTTACCTTTTGGGACTCACCTTCGCGGCCCTTTTTCTGACCCTAATCCCCCGGATCGGCGTTGGAGGCCGCTGGATTTCCGTGGGGCCCTTGACCTTACAGCCATCGGAGTTCGGCAAAATCGCCCTTCTTTTCTTCCTCGCAAGTACCCTGGCGGAAAAGGATGTAGATGATTTCCGCAGCGGGGTATTGCCCTACTTGGTCCTTCTCGGGATCTTCGGCCTGTTTTTTCTCTCCCAGCCTGACTTCGGGATGTTCCTCCTCTATGGGGCTCTCACCTTCTTCATGCTCTGGGTGTCGGGGGCGCGGACCCGTAACCTCGCGGCGGTGGGGGCAGCAGGGCTTCCGGTTCTCGGGGGACTCTTGGCCCTAGCTCCTTATCGACTTGGAAGGATCCTTGCCTTTTTGAATCCGGAAAGTTTCCGGCATAGCTACGGGTATCAGGTGTATCAATCTATGCTCGCCCTGGGATCCGGGGGGATTCTGGGCCGAGGCCTGGGGGCATCGCGCGCCAAGCTCTTTTATCTGCCCTCGGCCCATAACGATTTCATCTTTGCGGTAGTGGGAGAGGAGATGGGCCTCGTGGGAGGGCTTACGCTCATCCTCCTGTTCGTGGCATTGGTGGGGCTCGGCTATGCGATCGGCCGCGATGCCCAGGACAGGCTGGGGAGCCTTTTGGCCTTTGGAGCGGCTTTCCTCCTGGGATTTCAGGCCCTCCTCAATCTCGGGGTGGTGGTAGGAGTCTTTCCCGTAACGGGGCTTACGCTGCCGTTTGTCTCTTACGGGGGCAGTTCCCTAGCGGTTTCCCTGGGATTGGTGGGGATCCTTTTGGGAGTGGCCCGGGAGGCGGAAATATGAGACTGGTTTTGGCGGTTGGCGGCTCTGCGGGACACATTTACCCCGCCCTGGCGGTGGTGGAGGAGTTACGGGAACTTGTGCAGGACTTAGAAGTTTTCTGGTTAGGAAGGCCCGACAGCATCGAGGAGGAGATCGTCCGACGGGAGCCCGGTGTTACCTTCGTTCCCTTCCGTTCCACGGGGATCCCTCGTGCCGATCCCCTACGGGGGGCACGGACGTTGGTTTCCCTTCCCGCCAACGTTTTGAGGGCGATACATATGTTGGAGGAGATCTCCCCCGACGTGGTGATGGGTATGGGGAGCTATACTTCCTTCGCGCCGGGTATGGCGGCTCGGTTCTTGGGGATCCCCTTGGTAATCCACGAACAGAATGCTTCTCTTGGTCTCGCGAACAGGGTCCTATGTAGGTTCGCTTCCCGGGTGTTGCTTTCCTTCCCCCAAACCCTGTCCGAAGTCCCTCAGCGCGATAAGGCTTTGGTGACGGGTACGCCCGTGCGGCGGGCTATTTTGGAGGGACGCGTTCCTTATCGTGGGGACGGGTACCTCTTGATATTAGGCGGGTCTTTGGGCTCCTCCCTGTTGGTGGAGGCGGTACGGGAGGGGGCGGAGAAGCTCGGCAGTCTGCCGGGCTTCTCCGTGTTGGTGTCCGTGGGCCGTTCTGGCGATCCCGATGAGGTGGCCCATTGCTTCCGGAAAGCGGGGCTCGCTGAGGCGGAAGTGGTGCAGTGGATCGACGATATGGCGGGGGCCTACGCCAGGGCCCGGTTGGTGATCAGTCGCGCCGGGGCTTCCACGGTGGCGGAGGTACTTGCCGCAGGGCGTCCCGCCGTCTTTGTCCCTTGGGCAGGAGCAGCCGGGGGGCACCAGAGGAAGAACGCATATGTCATCGCGTTGCAGGGAGCGGCTTTCCTTTTGCTCGAGGATGAAGTACGCCGAGGCAAGCTCCCCCGGATGATCTCCTATCTATGGGATGATCTCCAGACGCTTCGGGAGGTTGCGGCCAGGGCGTCGAGGCTTGCCCGGCCGGAGGCTGCGCGAGCGGTGGCTCAGGAGGTCCTGTGGGCAGCGGAGTGCTTGAAGTGGACGGCTCCCGCGTGCACCTAGTGGGAATCGGGGGAGACGGCATGGTCCCTCTGGCCCAGCTCCTCCGGGAAGTGGGGGCGGAGGTTTCCGGTTCGGATCTGGCGGATGGCCCGGGAACCCGGGAGCTCATGGAGGCGGGGTTTTCGGTTCGTCTTGGTCACAGCGAGGAGCATGTCTTCGGGAAAGAAGC
>MTNL01000052.1 GCA_002010365.1 Candidatus Acetothermia bacterium JdFR-50
GGGGGTTCGAGTCCCTCACGGCCCACTAGGGTCGTTAGCTCAGTTGGCAGAGCACCGGCCTTTTAAGCCGGGGGTCGCAGGTTCGATTCCTGCACGACCCAAGTTGTCCCCGTCGTCTAGCGGTCTAGGATCCCGGTCTTTCAAGCCGGAGGCGGGGGTTCGAATCCCCCCGGGGACAGATGGCTTGGCACCTTATCCGGACCATAGCTATAATTACGGGCGAGTAGCTCAGTGGGAGAGCATCCGGCTTACATCCGGAAGGTCGGGGGTTCGATCCCCTCCTCGCCCAGTAGACGGGGACGTGGTCTAGGCTGGCCTAGGACGCCGGATTGTCACTCCGGAGATCGCGGGTTCAAATCCCGTCGTCCCCGCCAGCGGCCCGAAGGGGCCTTCCCGTGGCGAGGTAGCTCAGGTGGTAGAGCACGCGGCTGAAAACCGCGGTGTCCCCAGTTCGACTCTGGGCCTCGCCACTTGCTTTGTTTTTTGCCCGCGCGGGCGGGGTGTATCCATGGGAAATTCAGCTGATGTAATTTGGGAAACCCTTAAGCGGGAGCTCATCAAGGAAATTCCTCCCACGAGTTTTGTGGGCTGGTTTTCTGAGGTCCATCCTTTAAAGGTAGAAGGAGATTGGCTGGTCTTGGAGGTCCCCTCCACTTTCATCAAGGTCGGGATCGAAAGACGCTTTCAAGATCTCATAAACCGAATCCTCCGGGAGTCCGTCTCGCCCGATATGGCCGTAAAGCTAGTGGTCCGCGAGGAAGGGGCACCCGCCCAGTTTACGCCGCCTCCTTCCATGTCCCCCCGGTATCTCGGCACGTTGCCGCTGAATCCAGAATACACTTTCGACACCTTCGTCCGGGGAAAGAACTCCCAGTTCGCCTTCGCCGCCGCCCAGCTGGTGGCCCAGTCGCCGGCCCGGGCGTACAACCCCCTTTTCATCTACGGAAAAGTGGGGCTGGGGAAAACCCACCTCCTCCACGCCATCGGGAACCACGTTCTCTCCACTCCAAATGAACTCACCGTGGTCTATACAACTTCTGAGCGGTTCGCCAATGAACTCATCACCGCCATCGGAAACAACTCCACTGAACAGTTTAGAGCCAAGTACCGAAACGTGGATATCCTCCTCATTGACGACGTTCACTTCTTGAGAAACAAGGAAGCGACTCAAGAAGAGCTCTTCCACACTTTCAACGAGTTGTATGGCAATGGAAAGCAGATCGTCCTTTCCTCCGATCGGCCCCCCGAGGAACTCCACGGCCTACAGGACCGGCTGGTTTCCCGCTTCCGCTGGGGACTGGTGGCCGATATCCAGCCCCCCGATCTCGAGACCCGTATCGCCATCCTTCGCGAAAAGGCCCGCCGCCAAGGAGCCGAGCTCGACGATCAGCTTCTCGAAATGATCGCCTCCCGAGTGGCCACCAATGTACGAGACTTAGAAGGGGCCCTCATTCGCGTGATCGCTTACACAAAGCTCGGCGAGGGCGAGATTACCCCTGAGGTCTTGGACGAGCTCATCCCAGCTGCGCCCAAGGATACGGCGAAGCAACGCCTCACCGTGGACGTGATCAAAGAGGAGGTGGCCCGCCATTTCGGGTTGACAGTGGAAGACCTGGAAGGGCCGGCAAGAAGGAAGGACATATCCCATGCGCGCCAAGTGGCCATCTACCTTGCCCGGGAGCTCACCAGCAGCTCCTTCCCCGCCTTGGGCGCTGCCTTCGGGGGTCGGGATCACTCCACCATCATGCATGCCTATCAGAAGATGCAAGACATGTTGAAAGAGACCCCTCTCCTCCGAAACGAGATCGAAGCCTTAAAGGAGGAACTGCAGACTAAATACGCCCCATAGAAGTTTTCCACAATTTCCTGTGGAAAACCTGGGGAAACCCTGTGGACAGAAAGCCCACTTCTGTGGAAAAATACGTGGCTCAAGATCGTGAGTGCGCGCTTCCAGCGGAGTTTCCACAGCACTGCCCGCTTTTTTCCTGCGCTTTTCAACAGGTTTTCCACAGGCGAAATCGCCCTTCACATCTGTGCCCTTTGAGTTTTTCCACAGTCAACAGCGCCACCTACTACTACTAAGGGGAAAGAAAAGAAGATAAAATTGAAAATTGATGGCAGAAGAGGGGCTGTGGAAAACTCTAGAGGCGCTCCTCCGGCGCTACGGTATTACGGAGAAGATCCGTGAGCAACTGATAGTGGTGGAGTGGGCGTCGGAAGCCCCACCGATTGCGCAGTCCGCAAAACCCCTGTATGTAAAGGAGGGGGTGCTCCATTTAGGCGTCCACTCCCATACCCTTGCCCAAGAACTCCATCTACAAAAGGCAAAACTCATACGGGATCTTCGCGAAAGAGGATACGCGATCGATGATATAAAGTTCCAAGTCATTCCTCCCGAACCAGCCTCTTTCCCAGCACGGTTGGAAATCGAGATCACAAGCGAGGACAGGCTGTGGGCCCACAAGGCCTTGGAAGGGCAGGACCTGCCTCCGCGCCTACGGGAACGGATGGTCTCTTTGCTCGCAACCGCTCGTGCGCGAGAACGCGCAATGCTTTTAGGTGGGGCTCGAAGATGTCGTGGCTGCGGTGCTGCGTTCTTCGGGGAAGGCGATCTCTGTCCCGTCTGTCATGTGTGGGAGGTTGAAGGCGCTCAGGAGGAGTCCTTTCAATGAGCTCGATTAATGATGGGAGTTTTCGTGTTTCAAATGGATATATTGGCAAAAAGAGCCATATAGCAGCGAATTTCGCAAAGGGGATTTACAAAATCAGTCCGAATTCACGACCCTTATGATGACAATTGAGGTTTCAAAAGCTTGACAATTCGCTTTAATCATTTTAGAATATCTCCAACTTTTGGAGGGTCGACGGAAGTCTGGCCATCCGAAAGGGCAAACCCTTCGAAAGGGGGGGACGCAAAGCCACGGGCCCTCACGCGAAAGCGGTAGGGTAGCCGGGCTGCCGAAGGTGGCCGAGATGTGTTTGGAAAAACTGGCCTTGGCGTGGTTGCGGCATTTTTTATGTATTGGCAAGGCGACTCGCATCTTCTCCCTGATGAACTTCCATTTGACTTCCCCGTTAAAAAGCTCAGAGCTGGAGGTGATATCGATGGTGCGTTGGGGAAGCTACGATGAGCGGTTGGTAGCGAGGATCGTGGGCGCCTTCCGGGGCAAGGGGGCGTATGTGGTGCTTCTG
>MTNL01000092.1 GCA_002010365.1 Candidatus Acetothermia bacterium JdFR-50
CCGAGAGGACGAATCGCTCCCAAGCCATAAAGCAGCCGGATGTGCTCATGCTCCTCTACCTCTTCCGGGATCGGTTCCCGCCGGAAGCCCTGGCGGGCAACTGGCGCTACTACGCGCCCCGGACGGACATCGAGTTCGGCTCGTCGCTGGGGCCAGCGATCCATGCTGCCCTTGCGGCACGGTTGGGAAAGGTGAACGAAGCCTACGGACTCCTACGCCGGGCGGCGTTAGTGGATCTCGAAGATAACCGGGGAAACACCGCCGATGGGATCCATATGGCCTCCGCGGGCGGGGTGTGGCAAGCCATCGTTTTCGGCTTCGCCGGATTGGCCTTCACCCCGGATGGGCCGAAGGTGAGCCCGCGGCTTCCGGGGCACTGGAAGAGGCTCCGGTTCACCGTTTGCTACCGAGGAAAACACTATCCCATCGAGATAGCCTCTTAAGGGAAGCTCAGGCCCCGAGGGGCTCGAACCGGGCGGTGAAATGGCGCAGAGGACCTTCCCCGGCGACTAGGCGCATCCCCCGGATCTCGCCCGCTCTTTCGGCGATGCGGACCAGGGTTTCCACCACCTCCTCTAGGTGCTCCCGGGTGTATACCCGGCGTGGGATCGCCAGGCGTACGAATTGGAACGGGGCGTCCTTCCCCAACATGGCCGCTCCCACCTCACATGTCCGAATTCCTCCTTCCAAGTACAGGGCACAGGCCAGTGCCTGGCCGGGGAATTCGTCCAGCGGGATGTGGGGGAAAAGCCTCCCCGCGTCCACGTAGACCGCGTGCCCTCCGGGGGGCCAGTAGATAGGAATGCTTTCTTCCCGGAGCCGCTCGGCGAGCCAGCGGACCTGTCCCACCCGGTCCCGGAGGTAATCGAGCTCCAGGGCTTCCTTGAGGCCCACCGCCAACGCCGCCAGATCCCGCCCCGCCAGGCCCCCATAGGTGGGGAATCCCTCCACCAGAATCAGCCGCTCCTTACATCGCTCGAAGAGCTCCTGGTCGCGCATAGCGAGGAAACCGCCGATGTTCCCCAAGCCATCTTTCTTTGCTGACATGGTGCAACCATCGGCAAGAGAGAAGAGCTCTCGCGAGATCTCCAGGGGGCTCTTATCCGCGTATCCCGGCTCCCGTTCCCGGACGAAGTAGGAGTTCTCCGCGTGGCGACAGGCGTCGATGAAGAGAGGGATACCGTGGGCGCGAGCGATTTTCGATACGGCACGGACGTTCCCCAGTGACACCGGTTGTCCGGCCATGGTGTTGTTGGTGACGGTGAGGATGATCATCGCAATCTTCCCGGGGCCCTTTTCGGCGATGGTGCGCTCGAGGGCCTTTAGGTCCATGTTCCCTTTGAACGGGAGATCGTTTTCCGGATCCAAGGCCTCGGGGATGGGGAGATCCAGAGGCATACACCCCCGGGCGATTACGTTGGCTCGGGTGGTGTCGAAGAAGGTGTTGGAGAGCACGTATTTCCCCGGCTCCAAAGCACACGAGAAAAGGACGTGCTCCGCCGCCCGGCCCTGATGCGTAGGGAGGACATGGGGAAATCCGGTGATCTCCCGGACCGCCTCGAGAAAACTGGCGAAGGAGTGCGATCCGGCGTAAGCTTCGTCTCCCTCCATCATGGCCGCCCACTGGGCCTGGGACATGGCCCCGGTGCCAGAATCGGTGAGGAGATCGATGTAGATATCTTCGGAACGGAGGTTGAACAAGTTGTAGCCGGCTTCCTTTAGTTTCCTTTCCCTTTCGGCACGGGGGATGAGCCTGATGGGCTCGACGACCTTTATCCTGAAGGGCTTATACCACGGGCCTTCCATTTCTTTTCGATGCTAACAGGAATTTCGGGTTTCCTCAAATCAAAGCTGAGGTGACACGTTGTAAGGGACGGATGTATCCCAACGTCCGCAGGGCCTGCGGGGACGGGGTATCAACGCCTGTGACATTTCTGCCTTGGGAATCCCATATGAGGCCCTAGGAGCTCCGGTTGTGGCCATAGCCCCCGCCTCCCGGAGTGCGGATGGAGATTACCCCATCGGGCGGGACTTCCACCGTTCCTTTAGCCGGGATCCGGCGCTCCTTTCCCTCGGCGATTAGGAAATCCTCGCCCGGAGCGCCGGGTTCGCCCCCGGCAAGGCCCCACGGGCCCCGCACTCGCCGGTCCGCCAAAAGCGAGACCACCGCCCGGTGGCCCAGCACCCGAATGTCCCGTCGGATTCCCATGCCCCCGCGGTACTTCCCCTTTCCACCTGAACCCTCCCGGAACTCATACCGCTCCACCCGTAGGGGGTACGTGAGTTCCAGCGCCTCCACGGGGGTGTTCAAGGTGTTCGTCATGTGGGTGTGGACCCCATCGATCCCGTCTCGGTCGGGCCGAGCACCCATCCCTCCACCGATGGTCTCGTAGAAGGTGTAAGGTTCGCCGGTCTCGGGGTCGATTCCCCCGATGGTGAGGTTGTTCATGGTCCCCTGGCCCGCTGCTGGGATCCGACCGGGCAGGGCTTGGGCCAGCGCCCCGAAAACCACGTCCACGATCCGTTGCGATAGCTCCAGGTTCCCCCCTCCCACCGGGGCCGGGGGACGGGCGCTTACGACCGTGCCTTCGGGAGCCACGATGGTGATGGGCCGCCACGCTCCAGCGTTTGGAGGAAGCTCAGGGTCCAAGACTGCCTTCAGGGCGAAGTAAACGGCGGAGGAGGTCACCGCCCGAGGCGCGTTCACCGGCAAATCCACTTGGGGAGAACTTCCGGAAAAATCGAGGATCAACACCTCTCCTCGCACCATAAGGCGCAGGCGGACTCTGATCCCCTCGTCGAGGGAATCCTCGAACTCGTAGACGCCGTCGGGGACGTCACGAACAGCGGCCCGCATCCTGCGTTCGGCTTGGGACATGAGTTCCTCGTAAACGGCGAAAAGGTTTTCCTGGCCGAGGCGTTCGGCCAACGCGGACAGGCGCCGAACCCCGGTCTCCACCGCCGCCCGCTGAGCTCGGAGGTCGCCTTCCCGTTCCCAAGGCGTGCGGACGTTCGAGAGGATCAGGGAGAGCAAATCCCGGACGAGTTTCCCGTCTCGCCATAACTTTACCGGCGGGATACGGAGTCCCTCTTGGTAGATCTCCGTGGCGCAAGCGGGGAGGCTCCCGGGGGTCATACCCCCCACGTCGGCATGGTGAGCTCGCACTGCCGCA
>MTNL01000090.1 GCA_002010365.1 Candidatus Acetothermia bacterium JdFR-50
AAGCTACGTGAACTGGCTCCGCCGCGAGAGGTTTACACCCTTTGGGTGGAGACGAGCGAGGCAGCGGTGGCCTTTATCGAGGCGGTGATCCTCTGGGAGGACCACATCGCCAACGTTCGTCGTGAGTTCCGGAAGATAGGGAACCACACCTGGTTCAAAATGTTCGTCACCCCTGGCTGTCTTGAAGAGGTCCTGTATATCCTCGAGCGCTTAAAGCGATTCGTCTACATCGGATCCGTCCACGTGGAAGCGCCTTGAACCTTCTGACCCCCCACAAGGAGTACCCTACCGTCTTCGACATCGACTACGAGGGCCTTTGGGAAAAGGGCATCCGCGGCCTCATCTTCGACCTGGACAACACCCTCTGCCCCTGGCACTCGCGCTCGCTGGGCACCCGGGCGGGGGAACTCCTAGACCGGCTGCGGGAGCGCGGGTTCAAACTCTGCATTCTTTCCAACGGGAACCTGGACAAGCGGGGAAAAATCCTAGAGGAACTCGGGCAGTGGGAAATCCCCGTGATTTACCCCGCCCATAAGCCCCTGCCATTCGGGTTCAGGCGGGCGCTGAAACGGCTGGGGCTAGAACCGGCGGAGACGGCGGTGATAGGGGACCAGCTCCTCACGGATGTTCTTGGCGGCAACCTGGTGGGAACCTACACCATTCTGGTCAAACCCCTGAATCCCCGGGAACACTTTTGGACACGCTACGTGGCCCGATCCCTTGAGCGGGTGCTCGGTCGGAAACTTACTTGAGGCGAGGATCCATCACGTCCCGCAGGCTATCACCAAGGATGTTGAATCCAAAGACCGTAACCGCGATGAAGATTCCCGGGAAAATGGCCATCCACCAAGCGGTGCGAAAGAACTCCTGGGCATCGCGAAGCATCGCACCCCAATCCGGTGTGGGAGGTTTGATTCCCAAACCCAGGAAGCTGAGGCCCGCGATTACGATTATGTTCACCCCGATGGACATGGTGGTGGTAACCAGGAGAGAGGCGATGGCATTGGGAAGAACATGACGAAAAATGAGGCGAAGTTGTCCAGCGCCGATGGCCTTGGCTGCAAGGATGTAGTCCTCTTCACGTACCGACAGCACCTCGCTGCGGATGATTCGGGCCGGTTGCAAACCGAAGATCCCCAAGATGATGATCAGGATCGGAATACTGGAACCGAAAATACTCACAGCCAAGATGGCGAAGAGTAGGAATGGGATTGAGTTGATGATCTCGAGGAACCTCATGATGATGGCATCCGCTGCCCCTCGGTAGAAGCCGCTGACCAACCCCAGGAACCCCCCGAGCAACATGTTTATAATGGTGGCCACCGCCCCGATGCCTAGAGCCGTGCGTGAACCATAGATTGCCCGGTCGAGAATGTCCCTCCCGAAATTATCGGTCCCCATGGGATGTTCCCATGAGGGGGGCTTTAGGTAGTTGCGCAGGTCCATCTTGATCGGATCTCCCCGTGAAAAGAAGGGGGCGAACAGGGCGAGGTACAGCATGAAAAGGATAATTAACGCACCGCTTATGCCTTTGGGATCCCGCTTGAACCGGCGCCACACTAGGCTCCAGTAGCTCTGTCCCCGGATCTCCTCCCGGCGGCGACCCTGGCGCCATAGATCCACCAGGGCGAATACCCATATTAGGAAGAAAATCCCCAGGAGCATCAAGGTGGAAAACCAATACCCTCCCGCGTACCGCTTGGGAATCTTCTCCGCCAGCAGGGCGAACCTCCCCTTTTGGATCGCGAGCCACAATATACCCCCATGGGCCAGCACGACGCCTAGGATGCAGAAGGCCCTTGTCCACAGGCGGCGATACATATGTCCCAGGCTCGGCAGCAAGATGGACAAAAGGTATTCCATGTCCCGCCCCCTCAATCGTATGCGATCCGGGGATCCACCCAAGCGTACATCAAATCTACTACCAAGTACGAAACTTGGGCCACTGCGGCCAAAAACAAGGTCAATCCCAACACCACCGCTTCATCCCTCCTGTTTATCGCCTCCACCATCAGGCGACCCATACCGGGCCAAGCGGTGGTAGTCTCGGTGAGCACGGCACCCGCAAAGATGGTGCTTATCTGGAGCCCCACGTTGGTCAACACCGGCGCCAATGCGTTGCGAAAGGCATGTTTTATGATGACAACGCCCTCCCGGACCCCCTTGGCTCGGGCCGTTTTTATGTACTCCTGCCGCAGCACCTCCAGCATGCTCGCCCGGGTCAGCCGGGCGTTCATGGCCATCAGCACCGAAGATAGGGCCACCGACGGGATCACCAGGTGCCGCAGGCCATCCAGGGTGAGGAAAGACCAGGGCCCGATGGTGGCGCCCCGACCCGACACGGGGAGCACCCGCAACACCACGCCCAGGACCAGCATCAATATCAACGCGGTCCAAAACACCGGCACGGAGATCCCGATTAAGGCCATGGTGGTGACACCGTAATCCAGCAACGTATCTTTGTAGACGGCGGAGAGCAGGCCTGCAGGGATGGAGATCAGCAACGCGATGATCAGGGCGAACACCCCCAGCTCCACTGTGGCGGGCAACCTCTCGAAGATAATAGCCCACACGCTTGTGTGGTAGGTAATGGCCTTGATCTGGCCATTGAAGAGTCCGGAAATCAACCGCCAGTATTGCTCGGGGATAGGCCTGTCCAACCCCAACTTCTCCCGGATGGACTGGATGGTCTCCGGGGTGGCCCCGAGGCCGGCCATGATCACCGCCGGATCTCCGGGCATCAATTTGAGCATGGTGAAGACCAGGATGGAAAGACCGAACAAAACGATGAGCATCTGCAATATCCTCCGAATGGTGTAAGCGACCATGGCAGGAGAAGTTTAAGGGAACCTACCTTAGGATACAAAAAGAGGGGGAGGGATCTTCCCTCCCCCTCTTGAAGTTCGTTCAGTCCTCCACCCAGACGTTGTTGAAGGGACTCACGATCTCCATTGCCGCCACAGGGCTCACGTGGTAGTCGTGTACCCTGGTCCGGACACCCCGGGTCTCGATGTAGTGATAGAGCGGGATGTGAACGATATCCTTGAAGATGATCCGCTGGGCGGCCATGTAAAGGGGCTCGCGGATATCGATGTCAAGGGTGGTGTTGGCGTAATCGATGAGGGTATCTACCCGTGGGTTCTTGTAGAACGAGAA
>MTNL01000066.1 GCA_002010365.1 Candidatus Acetothermia bacterium JdFR-50
CCTGCCCCCCCCCCGCGAACCGAAGGAGGAACCTTCCTCCGGGACCGTCGTGGCGTCCGGGTCACCGGTTGGCGAGGAGATCCCTGGCGACGCGGGCGATGTTTTCCGGAGAGAAACCGAACTTCTCCAGGACTTCGCTCCCGGGGGCGCTTTCCCCGTATCTCTCCACGGAAACGATGGTCCCATCCGGACCCACATAGCGCTCCCAACCCAGGGAAACGCCGGCCTCCACCGCCACCCGAGCTCGCACCTCCGGCGGGAGGACTTTCCGTTTGTACTCCGCGGGCTGGGCCTCGAAGAGCTCCCAGGAGGGCATGGCCACCACCCGCGGATTCACACCTTCTCCCGCCAGGATCTCGGCGGCCTTGAGGGCCACGTGCACCTCTGATCCGGTGGCGATGAGGATCACTTCCGGCGTCCCCTCTTTCGCTTGCCAGAGGACGTAGGCCCCCTTGTGAAGTTCCGTGGCGGGGGCATACCGGTCCCGATCCAATACCGGGAGGTTCTGGCGGGTGAGGATCAGGGCCGTGGGGCCTTCCCTCTTCAGCGCCGTGACCCAGGCCTCGCGGACCTCGTTGGCGTCGGAGGGTCGGATGACAACGAGCCCTGGTACCGCCCGCAACGAGGCGAGCTGTTCCACTGGCTGGTGGGTGGGACCGTCCTGGCCGATCCCGATGGAGTCGTGGGTGAAGACGTAGATCACCTTGCAACCCATCATGGCCGCTAGGCGGATCGGCGGGCGCATGTAGTCGGAGAAGACGAGGAAGGTGCCCACGAAGGGAATAAGGCCCCCGTGGCGGGCGATGCCGTTGGCGATGGCCCCCATGGCGTGCTCCCTGACGCCGAAATGGATGTTGCGGCCGGAATAATCCCAGGAACCTCCGGCATCTCCCTGGACGCCGGTGGGCTTCTCACCGGGAGCTTGGAAGTCCCCCTTCCCGGGGAGCACGGTGTGGACCGAGGGGTTTAGGTCCGCCGATCCCCCTACGAGTTCCGGGAGCACCTCCCCCAGGGCCTGGAGGATCTTCCCCGAGGCTTTGCGGGTGGCAGTGCCCTTTTCGTCGGGAGGGAATTCCGGGAGCCCTTTATCCCAACCCGCCGGAAACTCTCCGCGGATCCTGCGCTCGAACTCGGCGGCGAGCTCCGGGTACTCGGCGCGGTAGCGCGCTAAGCGCTCGGACCATTCCCTCTCCCGTTCCTCGCCCCGCTCGATGGCCGCCCGGAAGTGCTCGAGGACGTCGTCGGGCACATAGAACTTGGGCTCGGCCGGCCAGCCTAGGCGTTCCTTGGCGGCCCGGAGCTCCTCCTCCCCCAGGGGGGCGCCGTGTACCTTGTACGTTCCTTGTTTCGTGGGGGCGCCGTACCCGATCACGGTGCGGACCGCGATGATAGAAGGTCTATCCCTCACCTCCTTGGCCTCCCGGAGGGCGGCGTCGATGGCCTGGAGGTCGTTTCCGTCCTCCACCCGCTGGGTGTGCCAACCGTAGGCGGCGAAGCGCGCGAGCACGTCCTCGGTGAAGGTAAGGTCGGTGGTCCCAGCCAGGGAGATGCGGTTGTCGTCGAAGAGGACGATCAGCTTCCCGAGTTTCAGGTGTCCCGCTAGGGAACAGGCCTCGGCACACACACCCTCCATGAGGTCGCCGTCCGAGGCGAGGACGTAGGTGTAGTGGTCGATGATCTCGTGGCTGGGGCGGTTGAAGACCGCGGCGAGATGGGACTCAGCGATGGCCATCCCCACCGCCATGGAGATCCCCTGTCCCAGGGGGCCTGTGGTCACCTCCACGCCGGGGGCGCGGTCCGCCTCCGGATGGCCCGGGGTCTTGCTGCCCCACCGCCGGAAACGCTTTAGCTCCTCCAGGGGGAGGTCGTAACCGGTGAGGTAGAGGAGGGAGTAGAGGAGGGCCGAGCCGTGGCCCGCCGAGAGGACGAACCGATCGCGGTCGAACCACCTGGGGTTCTTGGGGTTGTGCTTCAGGTGCCTCGTCCACAGGACATAGGCAATAGGGGCCGCCCCCAGGGGTAACCCGGGATGGCCGGAGTTGGCTTCCTGGATCATATCCGCTGAAAGGAAACGAAGAGCATTCACGCAGCGCTCATCTAGCGCGGATCTCATTGCCATTGCCCCTCCCTTCGCAAGCAAAAGGGATTATAACCCACACTGGAACTTTTGAAATCGTTTGCGTACTAGAAGACCAAAGGATGGGGAGGGAGGAGTTTGTCCAGAAGTTCACGGCCGCGTATGACATCACGGCGAATCTGTCTCACCAACTCCCTTTCCGTCGGAAAGCGCTGATCTTCCCTGAGAAATTGCATCAAGTGCACTTCGAGCATTCCCTTCGGCTCCGGGCACGGAGCCTCGAAGAGATGGATCTCCGCCGTGGACGGAAGTTCGGGGAAGGTGGGCCGCTCCCCCCAATAGAAAAGGCCCGCTCCCTTCCCTCCCTCCCAGAAGGCCCAGGCCAAGTACACCCCGCAGCGAGGACGGAGCTGCTCCGACGAAAGCTCCAAGTTCACCGTGGGATAGCCCATGGTCCTCCCCAGCCCGGCACCGGAGGTCCGTTGGCCAAAGAGCACGGGATAACGTCCGAGGAGTAGGCGAGCTTCCCGTACCTCACCGCGCCGCAAGTGTTCCCGGATATGCCTTGCGGACACCGGCTTCCCTTGACACAAAAACGGCCGCAACACCCGAACCTCGACCCTGGCTTCCGCGCCCCAGGCCCGGGCGAAATCGGGGGTGCCGCCCCGGCCCCTGCCGAACCGGTGCCCCGGCCCCATAACCAACCCCCGGACCTCGTACTCCTTTAGTAACAATTGCAGGAATTCATCGGCGGACAGGTCCCGCAATTCGTCCAGGTCCAAGACCATGATCTCATCAGCAAATTCCCTCAAAAGTCTTAGCCGCACCGATAAAGGAAGAAGGGCATCCCCCTTCAACGGAAAGGTCAAGATCGCAAAACGTCCTCTCACATCCTTCGCCCAATCTCTCCCCTCTTTTAATAGGAGCCGATGCCCCAAATGGACGCCATCAAATTTTCCTACAGCGATTATGCGCCTCATGGAAAAGATGAAATCAGGATGGACTCATCCCAGTTCAATAGGTCTCCACCACCGAGACGGTCCAAGCATCTTCCCCATCTCGGCGGG
>MTNL01000131.1 GCA_002010365.1 Candidatus Acetothermia bacterium JdFR-50
CAGATCGAGGCCATGACCATGGCGGATCGTATAGCCGTCTTGAACGAAGGCAAGCTCCAACAGGTGGGTTCTCCCGAGGAGCTCTATCGTAACCCCGCCAACGCTTTCGTCGCGAGCTTCATCGGCACTCCCCCCATGAATTTCATCCCGGGCCGATTGATATCCCGCGGGGATAGGATCTCGGTCGCCACGGAACGCTTCACCTTACCTTTGCCCCCCGAGATCTTCCGAGAGCCCCCTCCTCAAGAGGGCGACGTGCTTCTCGGAATACGACCGGAAGACATCCGCATCGGCTCGGGAGAGATCGAGGGCGAGGTATACGTTGTCGAGCCGATGGGAAGGGACGTCCTCATCACCCTGAAGGTAGGAAAGGAAACCCTTAAAGCCCTCGCCCCACTAGATTTCACGATCCGGGAGGGCGAAAAGGTGCAATTGCATTTCCCTCCGGATAAGGTTCACTTGTTTACTTCTGGGACCGGACAATCGCTCCTGAAGAGGAGGGAGAGGGCTTGAAAGTCAAGGGCATCGGGATCAACTTACACCCCGAGCGAACCCAAGGGGAACTGGAAAAACTCAGGAACGAGCTCCATTTCTTTCAAGAGACGGGATACGACTACGTGGAGCTCCCTGTAGACGCCGTTGACGTCGTGTATTGTGGAAAAATCTCTCCCCCTAGGATGCGGAAACTCAAGGCGGCCTTGAGAGATTTCGATCTCCGATACACCGTCCATGCCCCCCTGGGATTGGATTTACGGGACAAGGAAAACCTGGAGGTGCAGCGGAATTTATTCAGAGCATCTATAGACTTCGCCGCGGAAATTGGGGCGAAGATTTTCGTTTACCATTACGGCAGGAAAACCAACGATCCCGGGATCGAAGCACAACTTGGGGACGAATTGTTAAACGCGGCTTCCTATGCGAGCCAAAGCGATGTCCATATTTGCGTGGAGAACATTGAAATCGATCCCATCGACAATGTGGTAAATTTCATCCGGGATATTGCCGGGGAAAACGTTTGGATGACCTTTGACTTTGGACACGCGTATCTCTCCGTCAAAAAGTTCGGAGGCGACTTCTTCGAGGCGATAAGGAGCGCTAAGCCCTACGTCCGCCACATCCATCTCACCGACAACTTCGGCCGTTTCGAAGAAGCCAGGCTTACCGGTTACGAACAATACAAACTGATCCCCTATCGCAAACTCGTCGCCCTGGGCAAAGGGGATCTTCACCTCCCTCCGGGATGGGGAGAAGTACCGACGGAACAAGGACTTGCAATTCTCGACGGCTTTGAAGGGGTGATCGTCCTCGAGTACTACAACCAACGTTACCGGGACGAAGCCCGGGAAATCTTGCAGTACGTAAGAAATATCGTATCCCGCCTCGAGAAAAAGTGCTAAAATTCTTTCGCGATTTTGCCTCGCCGTACACAAAGAAAGGTGCAGTTCAGGTAGATGGCGGAGTACTTCCAGGAGAGGGGACGGCTCTTCCACGCCCTCATCTCTTCCTCCGGCACCTGGGTGAGGCGAGATGCTCCGAGGTGAATAGAATCACCCCCGAGGCATAAAGCAAAAAAGGTCGCTTCGGAAAGCTCGATAAGGTGCGCTTACGGCAAGGGAGGATCATGGGGGGAACTTTCCCTCCCGTACTCCGGGGACCCGCAGGCCTTCAATGGGGCTGAAGAGAGAGGAGGTCGCGGGGTGTAGTAACCATTGGCCCTGATGGGGCGTTCTTCAAGGAGAGGGCGCTCCTCCAACATGAGCCTCTCCAACATGGCCTTGATCAGGTCCCTGAGCTCTCCGGAGAAACGCTCTAGGATACGGTCGCGAGTTTTGACTCGCAGGGTGGCCTTTGCTCCTTTCTGTTCCCGGTTTTTTTCGGGAAGGCTGCCATGTCCTCGGGCGAAACACCTTAACGGGACACCACCGCGGCAAAAACCTTCTGCAAGCGTACTCTAGAGGAGAAGAAAAGTTACGAGGCCGACCCTACTAAGTAGCCATGCCAAATTGGACACCGGCTTATCTAGTGCAACAAGGTCGTCGGGATACCAAGGTCTACTTCGGACAATCTCGGGGATTTGAAAAAAGAATCGCTATCAAAACCTAAACCTCGACATGGGGCCGCGTTCGTCTTCTAAGGATCAATAGGCGCGGGCGAAGACGGCCCATTCTTGGGCCGGACGGCCGCAGCGCACGCATTTGGCCCCTGAAGGCAGGGGCTCTTGCTCCAGAGGGATGCAGCGATTGGTGGCCTTCGTCTCTTCCTGGATCGCCTCCTCACAGGCCGCGTCGCCACACCAAGGAGCGAGGGCAAACCCATCCTCCACCGCTTCCACAAACTCCTCCCACGTGGTGGGCCGATGAGTGTGGGCCTCCCGGAACTCCAATGCCCTCTGGAAGAGGGCCTTCTGGATCTCTTCCAACGCCCTTTCCACCCCTTCCTGAAGCCCCTCCAAGGGCACAGACCACTTGCCCTCCTTCCCGGGAACGTCGCGCCGCGCGAGCACCGCCTGTTCCGCCTCCACGTCCCGGGGGCCGATCTCGATCCGGAGGGGCACACCCCGCAGCTCCCACTCGTTGAACTTCCAGCCGGCGGTGTACTCGTCTCGGTCGTCCACCTTCCAGCGGATCCCATCCCCCAGAAGCCCCTTCACCCGCTCCACCGCTTCCATCACCCGGACCCGCTCATCCTCCTTGTAAATGGGAACCACGATCACCTGGATGGGGGCAAGTCTCGGGGGAAGTATCAAGCCTTGGTCATCCCCGTGGACCATGATCAGCGCCCCGATCAGGCGCGTGCTCACCCCCCAGGAGGTGGTCCAGCAGTACTGGAGCTGGTTATTCCTATCCAGGTACTGGATGTCAAACGCTTTGGCGAAGTTCTGCCCCAGGTTGTGGGAGGTTCCCATCTGCAGGGCCCGGCGATCCCCCATCATCCCCTCGATGGTGTAGCTCACCACCGCTCCGGGGAACTTCTCGCTTTCGCTCTTTCTCCCCTTTATCACGGGGATCGCCATCTCCGTTTCGGCGAACTCCGCGTAAATGTCCAGGATCCGGCGGGCCTCCTCCTCGGCCTCCTCCGCGGTGGCGTGGGCGGTGTGGCCCTCTTGCCAGAGGAAC
>MTNL01000216.1 GCA_002010365.1 Candidatus Acetothermia bacterium JdFR-50
GCCGGGCCCGCCGATCCATGCTGTAAACCACCTGATCCCGGGTGATACGTCTCATTTCCGCTCCCTAAGCAGTCCCTCCATGTAGCGGAGGATGCGGAGGTCGAACTTTCCGTCGTCCCGGAGGTGTCCCTCCAGGTTTTCCGTACCGCAGAAGTTAAAGAGGGCCTCATCGAATTTCTTAGAAGGTTGGCCGTCCAGATCCCCATTGTAATAGCCGAGCTCCGCGAGGAGCCTCTGGAGGTCGCGGCGGAGTTCCCGGGTCAGGGAAACGAGCTCTTCGGGCTTGGGAGGGGCGAAGTAGAGCTGGTGAAGTCCGTATATACGCTTGAGCTCCTCGATGGGACGGGGGTGGTCGTCCACCCGGAGGTCGATGTAGCGGTCGTTGAATCCTCCGTAGCCGCCCTTCTCCTTAACCACCAGCAGCGCGGCCGATTGCTGTCCCCGACGGTCTCCCCCCGCGGCCTGAGCGGCGGAGAGGGCGGCGAGGAGCCGCTCCGCTAGGGTCCCCTTGGTCCCCGTGAACGCCTCGGCCATGGCCTCCACCACCTTTCCCGAGGCGAGGATGTTCCCTTGGCAGGCGAAACTCTCCCCCACTAGGTGCCCGGCCCAGGGGAGGCACTTCTTCCCGGTGAAGGCGGCGGCCCTGCCCCGAGCGTCCACGATCCCCACCTGCCGGAGATCCCGCCCGGGATCTCCGGAAGTGAGCCGTTCCAGAACTTCCTCCGGGGGAAAGCCTTCGGCGAGGAGCTTGAGCCCTTCGGGGCCATAGGAAGTGTTGGCGTAGGACTGGGTGGCGATGGCGCCCACCCCAGCCTTGGCCCAGGGAACGGCGGATCCCACGGCGAGGAACTTGGACTGCACTGCCACCCCGAGCTCCTGTGTCCCAGGATCGTACGCCACAATGGAAAACGTACTCGTCCGAGCCACTTCGACCCCCTTTACCCACAGTTTAACCTAGTGCTGTCTATGGTTTTTCTGTTGTCCGCGGATCTCCGCCAACTATATAATCCCCTAACCTTTACAAGCGGGGAGGTGATGGCGTAGAACGAAATTCGCAAATCATCACATTTCTTTTCGAGGAGGTTTTCTTAATGAAGCGGACACTGCTGTTGGTGGCCTTCGGTATTTTGGTTTTGGGTTTTGCCATCTGGGGTGCGAACGATGTGCTCGTCATGGGGGTTACTGCCGAACCGGAGACTTTGGATCCCCACGTGACCGTGGACAACAACTCCTGGCGTGCGATCTATTATTGCTACGACCGGCTGGTCGAGTACGAAGGCGGAACCACCAAACTTAAGCCAGGGCTCGCGGAGTCCTGGGAGATATCCGACGATGGGCTTACCTATACCTTCTACCTGCGCAAGGGGATTACCTTCATCGACGGCGTCCCCTTCAACGCCGAGGCGGTGAAGTTCAACTTCGATCGGCTCTTCGCCATCGGTAAGGGCCCGGCGGGGACCTTCGAGTTCATAAAATCCGTGGAGGTGGTGGACGAATACACGGTGAAGTTCACCCTGGATGCCCCCTTCGCCCCTGCCCTCTCTGCCTTCGCCACCGACCAGGGGTGCATTGTGAGCCCCGGGGTCATGGAGCATGAGGTGAACGGCGATTGGGGGCAGGACTGGCTTTCCGAACATACTGCGGGGACCGGGCCCTTCTACGCCGCCGAGTGGATCCACGGCATGCGCCTGGTGCTCAAGCGCAACGATAACTACTGGGGGGAGCCGGCGAAGCTCTCCCAGGTGGAGCTCCGCTACGTCCCCGAGCCGGAGGACCTACGGATGCTGCTCGAGAAGGGGGAGATCGATATCGCGGAGAAGCTCACCGTGGATCAGATCAAGTCCCTCAAGGGCGTGCCCGGGATCCGGGTGTTCGAGGGGCCGAGCTTCTCCTGTCACTATATCTACCTAAATTGCCAGAAGCCGTACTTGAGCGACGTCCGGGTGCGGCGGGCCATCTCCTACGCCATCGATTACGAGGGGATAGTAGATTACATTTGGCAGGGGACCGCGGTGCGCATGGAAGGACCGGTTCCCATCGGCTTCGCGGAGCACATCCCGGTGTACCAGTACCCCTATGATCCCGATCGGGCCAGGGCCCTCCTCAAGGAGGCCGGCTACGAAAAGGGCTTTACCTTGCGGATCATGCACTCCCCGGTGGTCCCCGAATGGCGCCAGATGGCCATCGTGGTCCAGCAGAACCTGGCCGACATCGGGATCAAGGTGCAGATCGAGAGCTACGCGTGGGCCACTTTGCGGGCCAAGCTGGACAAGGGCGACTTCGACATGTCCTTCGGCTACTGGACCCCGGACTATGCCGACGCCGATATGTTCACCTGGTTCTGGTTCTACTCGGAGAACTGGGGCCTCCCGGGCAACCGCGCCTGGTACAAGAACGAGGTGATGGATGACCTGGTGACGGCCCAACGGGTGGAAACCGATCCGGAGAAGCGACAGCGCCTGTTCGAGGGGATCCAGTGGCTCGCGGTAAGCGACGCTCCCTACGTGTACCTCGTGCAGACGAAGTATCAGCTGCCCATGCGGGAGTGGGTGAAGGGCTACGTCTACAACCCCATGCTCCTCAACATGCCCAACTTCAACGGCATCTACATCGAGAAGTAATGGGTTCCCGGCCGGGGGCCCAGGGACCCCCGGCCGTATCCCATGAACCTCACGTCCTTCGTAGCGCGGAGGCTGTTGCTTTTGATCCCCACCCTCTTCGGGGTCCTGCTCATTACTTTCCTTATCTCCCACATCGTGCCCGGGGACGCCGCCCAACTAATCGCCGGGCCCCGGGCCACCCCCGAGATCATCCAGCGGATCCGAGAGGAATATGGCTTGGACAAACCTTGGCACGTGCAGTTTTTCATGTACATCGCCCAAGTCCTCCGCGGCGACCTTGGCAAATCCATCCGGACTCGTCGGCCGGTTGGGGCCGACATCCGCGCCTTCTTCCCCGCCACCTTCGAACTGACCACCACGGCCATGCTGCTGGCGGTGCTTTTCGGAATCCCTCTGGGCGTGATCTCCGCCGTATACCGGGACCGTTGGCCGGACCATTTGAGCCGGGTCTTCTCCGTGATCGGTGTCTCCATGCCCATCTTCTGGTTGG
>MTNL01000254.1 GCA_002010365.1 Candidatus Acetothermia bacterium JdFR-50
GTTTCCTCCAACGAATACTCAGCCCCACACTCCATGCACTTAAGGACCGCGACCATCCCGACCCCCTGAAAGCGCAAATATAGCCGCATTTTAACGACAAACCGCCGGGATGTAACGGGCCACAAGCTCCCTTCGCCTGATCCGTGGGCTTTCATGATCCTGAACCCTGGGGTCGGGTCGCCCGTCCACCTATCGCCGTGAACCCGTGCCTACGGGTTCGCCCAATCTGAAATGGCGATGGAGGATCCGTACGGCATCATCGGCCGCCGATTCCGGTATCACCAGGGGCAGGCTGTGGGGAGAGGCTCCATGGAGAATGGAGAGAATCTCCACATCCCGTTCACCGAGGGCAAGGAGGGCCTCCGCCGCGATACGGGGTTCCGAGGCGATCCCTTCCCCTACCGGAGCCACCACCGCCAGATCGTCCCACACTTCGATCTCATTTATCTCGCCCCGGCCGAGCTCCGCGGCGAAGGCTTGAGTCAATGCGATCCGAACCCTTTCCGAGTCCTTGCGGCAGAGGAGGAGGCAAATGTTCTGTTCAGAAGTGGAATGGGTACCCAGGATGGCCTCGGCTCCCACCTCGGCTGCGGTGGCGAACGCCCGGGCCGCTGTACCTGGCCCCCCTTTCCCCGCCAGCCGCAACAGGCTCAATCCCTTGCGACACACCACCGCTCGCACCGTCGTGGGCGCCCCTTCAGGGCGGGAGCGGATCAAGGTACCTGGACCTTCGGGTCGGAATGTACAACGGATCCGGATGGGGATCCCCGCTTCCTCGGCGGGAAGGGCCGTTTTGGGATAGATGACCTTGGCCCCAAGATGTGCCAACTCCACCGCCTCCGCATAGGAAAGGACCGGGACGGTGGTCGCTTCGGGTATTACCCGGGGATCCGCGGTCATCACCCCGGGCACATCGGTCCAGATCCAGATCGCCTCCGCTTCGATGGCTGCTCCCAGGATCGCGGCGGAATAATCGCTCCCCCCGCGACCCAGGGTAGTGGTGATCCCTTCCCGCGTGGCCCCGATAAACCCCGTCACCACCGGGACCACGCCTTCGGCAAGCAACGGGACAAGCACCGCGCGGCATCGCTCCCTAGTGGGCTCCATGAGCGGGGAAGCGGCGCCGAAGCGCTCATCGGTGACAATGAGGGAAGAGGCGTCCAGCGCCCGAGCCCGAAGGCCTGCCCTTCGGACCGCTGCGGCCACCAAGGGAGCCGAGAGCCTCTCCCCCAAGGAGGCCACCGCATCCATGGTCCTGGGTGTGAGTTCCCCCAAGGCGTCGATGGCCCGACACAGGGTGAGGAACCGGCTCACCAGGGTCTCGATGGTTTCCTCCAACTTCCCCTTCTCCTTCCCCCCGATCGTTTCAGCGGTGGCGAGGTGCCGTTCGCGCAGTACCTCCGCCGCGGCCTCGGCCCGTGCAAGCTCGTGGTGGGCGGCGGCCTCGGCAGCCCCGATGAGGAGGTCCGTGACGCCCGCCATGGCCGAGGCCACCACCACGCAGGCCGAAGCCGCCTTCAGGGATCGCCCCACGAGCTCCCCTGCCCCGAGGATCCGCTCCCCGTCCCCCACCGAGGTACCACCGAACTTCATCACCACCGTGCCCTTCATGGCCCGAACGCCTCCTTCAGGGCTTGGGAGAGGTCCGCGATCAGGTCCTCGGGGTCCTCGAGCCCCACCGAGAGGCGCACCAGGGAGTCGGCGATCCCCAACTCCGCCCTTTCCTGGGGGGTGAACTTACAGAAAGAGGTGAGGGCGGATTGTTCCACCAGGGATTCCACTCCCCCGAAACTGGATGCGAGGTAGGGGATCCGCAGGGCGTCCAGGAAGCGGCTTGTCTGCTCCCCAGTGGCATCGAGCTCGAAGCTCACCACTCCCCCGAAGCCCGCCAGCTGCCCCTTAGCCACGCGATGGTGGGGGTGGCTGGGGAGGCCCGGATAATAGACCCGGCGCACCTCGGGCCTTTCCTCCAAGAACTGGGCGATCTTGAGGGCCGCCCGGTTCTGGTGCCTCACCCGCACCGCCAGGGTCTTGATGCCCCGGATGAGGAGGTATGCCCCGTGGGGATCCGGGATACCCCCAAGGTAGTCCCGGGTCGCCTTTATCATCTCCACCGTCTCGGCATCGCTCACCACCGCCCCCGCCACGAGGTCGTTGTGGCCCCCTAGGTACTTGGTGGCGGAGTGGACCACCACGTCCGCGCCGAGCTCGAGGGGACGTAGATTGATGGGGGTGGCCATGGTGGAGTCCACGATCAGTTTGGCCCCACATTCCCGGGCCGCCGCGGCGAGCTCCCGGAGGTCGGGAACGTGCAGATGGGGGTTGGTAGGGACCTCGGCAAAAATCACTTTCGTGTTGTCCCGGAGGGTTTTCTTCACCTCCCCGGGTGCCCAAAGGGGGACGAAGCCCGCCTTCACCCCCAGGCGGGGCAAAAGCTCGGTGGCAAAGGCACGGGTTTGCCAATAACACTGGTCCACGAACAGGACATGGTCTCCCCGGGAGAGGAAAGTGAGGAAGCAGGTGGTGATGGCGGCCATACCGCTGGCGAAAAGGAGGGCGGCCTCTCCGCCCTCCAACGCCGCGATCTTCGCTTCCGCCGCCCGCTGGGTGGGGTTCCCGTACCGCCCGTAGGTGAGCCGGGATATTTTCCCCGCGTTGTAGGCCAGCCGTTCGTCCATGTTGGAGAAGGGGTAGGTAGCGGTTTGGAATATGGGGATGGTCAGGGTATTTTCCGGTTTCCTACGGCTTTCGCCTCCATGAACGGACAACGTGGAAAACCCTTTAAAGGCCATACCCACCTCCTGTGAGGGAAGGGATCGGGTGATAACCCTGAGTTGGGAAATCAGAGGGAAACCAGCAGGCCGGACACCCCGGCCGCGGGGCTAGGGTCGGGAGAAGCCAGACATTAAATATCGGCTCGAAATCCCGAACCTCATGATTGGAGGCATTCTATCGTCACTGCCCTTCGGCGTCAACACCGCGGAGGAAACTCGGGGGGAATTTGCCGGCAAACCTGGTACGCCCGGCAGGATTTGAACCTGCGACCTCTGCCTCCGCAGGGCAGCGCTCTATCCGGGCTGAGCTACGGGCGCTGGCGGAGGGACGGG